>CAMLCW010000358.1 GCA_946478645.1 uncultured Variovorax sp. | reverse complement strand
CTGTGGCTCACCGGCGGCGCGGCGCTGCTGTCGGCACTGGTCACCAACGATGTGAGCCTCTTCCTGCTGGTGCCGCTCACGCGCGTGCTCGCCAACCAGGCCCACCTGCCGCTCGCGCGGCTCGTGGTGCTCGAGGCGCTGGCCGTCAACGCGGGCTCGGCGCTCACGCCGATCGGCAACCCGCAGAACCTGTACCTCTGGCACCGCTCGGGCGAGAGCTTCGCGGGTTTCATGGGCATGATGCTGCCGACCGTGGCGGTGATGCTGTTCTGGCTCTTCATCGCGGTGTGGCTGCTCGTGCCGCGCACGCCGGTCGCGCTCCGGCCCGAGGCCGAGGCCGCGCCGCTGCAGCCCAGGCTGCTGGGCCTGGCGGCGCTGCTGTTCGTCGGCTTCGTCATCGCGCTCGAACGGCGCTGGCTGCTGCCGGGGCTGGGCGTGGTGCTCGGCGCGTTCCTGCTGTTCCACCCACGCGTGCTGCGGGACGTCGACTGGGCGCTGCTCGCGATCATCGCGCTGATGTTCGTGGACCTGCGGCAGCTGGCCGAACTGCCCGTCATGGACGCGCTGCTGAACCACTGGCCGATCACCGAAGGCTGGCGCGCCTACCTGGCGGCCATTGCCGCCTCGCAGCTCATCAGCAACGTGCCGGCCGCGATCCTGCTCGACGGCCATGTGCGCGACCTGCCCGCGCTCGCGGCGGGCGTGAGCGTGGGCGGCTTCGGCTTCGTGCTCGGCTCGCTGGCCAACCTGATCGCGCTGCGGCTCGCCAGGGTGCCGCACGGGCTGCGCGAGTTCCACCGCATCAGCATTCCGTTCCTGCTGGTGGTGGGGGCTTCGGCGCTGCTGCTGCGGTTGGCATGACAATCGGGCAACTGCCACCATGCACCTGCGCACCCCGCCCCAGCTTTCCCTGCGCCGCTACGGCCCGTCGCGCGGCAGCCACGCGCACGACCATTTCCAGGTGCTGGTCGGCCTCGAGGGCGTGCTGGATGTCGAGGTCGAGGGCCGCGGCGCAGGCATCGGGGTCGGCGCGGCGCAGGTGATCGCACCGGGCGACCGGCACGACTTCGAGGCGCGGGGCCCCGGCAGCGCATGCCTGGTGCTCGACACCCCGAATGCGCACTGGGCGCGCTGCGCCGGGCGGGCACCGTCCGACCCGGTGCAGTTGCTTGCGCTGGCGCGCTATCTCGCGCATTGCCTGGGCAAGCAGCCGCAACCGTTTCCGCAGGCCCTGGTGCACGGGCCGGCGCTGCTGCTCGAAGCCTGGTGCCCCGGCGCACCGGTGCCGGCCACGCGCCGCCGCCGCATCGACTGGGCGGCGCTCGCGACCTGGGCCGGCGCGCGGCTGCACCAACCGCTCACCGTGGCCGACTTGGCGCGCGTGGCCTGCCTGAGCCCGAGCCAGCTGGCGCAGCGCTGCCGCGAGGAGCAGCACACGAGCCCGATGCACTGGCTGCGGTCGCTCCGGCTGGCGCAGGCGCGCGAGCTGCGGCGCGAGGGGCTGAGCGTGGCCGAAACGGCCCGCCGCACGGGCTACCGATCGCCGTCGGCGCTGACGGCCGCGCTGCGCCGTTGACCTTGCATTTCTCCCTCCCCCGCCGGGGGAGGGCTGGGGTGGGGGCACGACGGCGTCCGCGAAAATGCGGCGCCTGATCGAAGGCCTGCCCCCATCCCAGCCTTCCCCCAGCGGGGGAAGGAGCAAGACGAAGGGCCAGACCGTCGTTGCACGACGACGTGCCGTCATCCGGCGACGACCATATCGCGTAGCCTCGGCGTCCATGTCCGCCACCTTCTACGCCCTGCTCGCGATCGCGCTCTGGGCCACGCTCGCCGCGCTCGGCACCGCGCTGTCGCACCTGCCGCCGTTTCTCCTGACCGGGCTCGCGCTCGTCATCGGCAGCGTGCCGAGTTGGCCGCTGGTGCTGCGCGACCGCGTGGCCTGGCGTGTGCCGCCGCGCACGTTGGCGCTGGGCGTGTACGGCCTCTTCGGCTTCCACTTCCTGCTGTTCATCGCGCTGCGGCATGCGCCGCCGGTCGAGGCCAACCTCGTCAACTACCTCTGGCCGCTGTTCATGGTGGTGCTCGCACCGGTGCTGCTGCCGGGCGTGTCGCTGAGGCTGCTGCATGTGGCAGCGGCATTGCTCGGCTTCGCGGGCGCCGCGGTGGCGATCCTCGGCACGCGCGGCGGCGCGGGCGCGGACGCGCTGCACGGCTACTGGGGCTTCGTGCCGGCGCTGGGTTCGGCCTTCATCTGGGCCAGCTACTCGCTCTGGACCAAGCGCGTGGCCGCGTTCCCGACCTCGGCCATCGGCTTGTTCGGCCTGGTCTCGGGCGTGCTCTCGCTGGCTTGCCATGCGCTGCTCGAGGCGCCGGTGGCGCTGTCGGGCCAGGACTGGCTGCTGCTCGCGCTCTGCGGGCTCGGCCCGCTCGGCGCGGCCTTCTTCGTCTGGGACATGGCGCTCAAGCGCGGCGATCCGCGCCGCATCGGCATCCTGAGCTATCTGACGCCGCTCGGCTCGACGGCGCTGCTGCTGCTCGTGACGGGCCGGCCGCTGACTTCGAGCATCGCGCTGGCCGCGGCGCTCATCATCTCGGCGGCGGTGATGGGCACGCGCGCGCGCTGACTGAATGGCTCTCGTCCGACGAAGGCGCGCGTTTTTATGACTAGAGTGGAGGTCCAGGAAAAAATGGAGCTCCCCCCATGGACAAGAACAAGAACGAAGACTTCGAGATCACGCCCAAGCTGGTGTTCGACCTGAACCTGGCGCTCTACCTCGACCTCGTGGCCGCGCTCGAAGGCGCCGGCGCCGTCACCTACCGCCAGATGGCGGCGCGGGTGCTCAACATCAGCATGGACGCGCGCGCCGACGGCGAGGCGGGCCTGGCGACCGCGCTCGAAGGCGTGGCCAACGGTTTCGCGGGCCAGGGCGGCGGCCTGTCGATCGAGCTGCTGAAGGCGGCGCGCAACCTGCGCGAGGACGACGCGCTGGGCGACATTCCGATGCGCCCGAGCGAAGGCTGACGCGCCCGCGGGTGCGTCAGTCTGACGCCACCTGCAGCACCAGCTTGCCGAAGTTCTCGCCGCTGAAAAGGCGGTTCAGCGCTTCGGGGAACGTGTCGAGGCCGACCACCACGTCTTCCTTGCTCTTCATGCGCCCGTCCTTCAGGTAGCCCGCGAGTTCGGCCACCGCGACGTGGTAGCGGTCGGCATAGTCGAACACCACGATGCCTTCCATGCGCGCGCGGTTCACGAGCAGGCTCAGGTAGTTGCGCGGGCCCGCAGAAGGCATGCTGTTGGCGTTGTTGTACTGGCTGATCGCACCGCAGATGATCACGCGGGCCTTGCGCGCGAGCCGTGCGAGCACCGCGTCGAGGATTTCGCCGCCGACGTTGTCGAAGTAGATGTCCACGCCCTTCGGGCAGTGGGCCTTGAGCCCCTCGCGCACCGCGCCGGGGCCGGCCTTGTAGTCGATGCAGGCATCGAAGCCCAGCTCCTTCACGACCCACTCGCACTTGGCGGCGCCGCCCGCGATGCCGACCACGCGGCAGCCCTTGATCTTGGCGAGCTGGCCCACGGTCTGGCCCACGGCGCCGGCAGCACCCGAAATGACCACCGTCTCGCCAGCCTTCGGCTGGCCCACTTCCATCAGGCCGAAATAGCCCGTCATGCCGGGCATGCCGAGCACGTTGAGCCACTGGTGGAGCGTGCCCATGCCGAGGTCGATCTTCGCGAGGCCGTTTCGCTTGATGTCTTCCTGCGCGACGAGCGCATATTCCTGCACGCCCAGCGTGCCGTAGACGGTGTCGCCCACCGCGAACTGCGGGTTCCTGGAAGCCACCACCCGGCCGACGCCGCCGGCGCGCATGACCTCGTCGATGGCGACCGGCGCGATGTAGCTCTTCGCGTCGTTGAGCCAGCCGCGCATCGCCGGATCGAGCGAGAGCGACAGCGTCCGCACCAGCACGCCGCCGTCGGCGGGCTCGCCGACCGGCTCGGTGGTGAAGCGCCAGTGCTCGCGCGTGGCCGCCCCCTCGGGGCGCTTCGCGAGGCGGACCTGGTGGTTGACGAGAGGGCTGCTCATGGAGTCTCCTTGATCGATGGCGCTGCTGCAGGGAGGCGCATCGTAGCCCTGCGGCGCGCAGCGCCTGGTAGCGCAGGCGACAGCCCCTACAGCCGCACGACGATCCGCAGCCCCGGCTGCGCATTGCGCACCGTCAGGCTGCCGCCGTGCGCCTCGGCGATCAGCCGGCACAGGTACATGCCGAGCCCGACGCCGCCGGTCGCCCGCGCGCGCGCGCCGTCGGTGCGGTAGAAGGGCTCGGTCAGCCGTTCGAGCTGCGCCTCCTCCACGCCCGGGCCATGGTCGCGCACCTCGATCTCGACGCCCTGCGACGCGGGCCCGTCGACCACCGCGCGCAGCGACACGCTGGGCGGGCGCGGCGCGTCGGTGCTGTAGCGCAGTGCGTTGTCGAGCAGGTTGCGCAACAGCAGCCGGATGCGCATGCGGTCGACGGCATGCGGCGGCAGGTCTTCGGCCAGGTCGAGATGCAGTGTCTGCGCGCCCGGCATCTCGGCCACGGTGTCGCGCACCAGGCCCGCGAGGTCGACCGGCTCGCGCAGCAGCGCCACGTGCGGGCTCGCGAGCCGCTCACTCTCGAGCAGGTCGCTGATCAGGTCGCGCATCTCGTTGAGGTCGCGCAGCAGCGCCTCGCGCTCGGCGGCGCCCTCGGCCGTGGCCGGCAGCAGCTCGGCATTGAGCCGGGCGCGCGTGAGCGGCGAGCGCAACTCGTGGCTCAGCGCGAGCAGCAGCCCGCGCTTGGCGTCGAGCATGGCCTGGATGTCGTTGGCCATGGTGTTGATGCGCTCGGCCAGGTCGCCGAGGTCGTCGTTGCGGCGCACCGGGATCGGCTCGGTGAACTCGCCACGGCCGAAGCGCTGCGCGCCTTCGCGGATGTCGATCAGCGGGCGCAGCAGCCGGCTCACGTAGGCATAGCCGAGCACCACGAGCAGCAGCAGCATGCCGAGCGTGGCCCAGCCCGCGGCGCGCGGTGCGTTCTGCCAGAGCCGGGGCGACCATCCGAAGATCACGCGATGGCCGTCGGCGGTCGGGCGGATGAACCACTTGTCGCCCGAGGGCTCGTCGTCGTCGCGGCCGTGCATCCATCCGGCGCGGCCGTTGCCGCCGTCGGGGTCGCCAGGGTGCGAATCCCAATTGACCACGGGGCCGGCGATGCGGATGGTGATCGGCAGCCGTGCCACCAGCGCCTGCGCGCGCGCCAGTTCGGCCGGCGTGCCGATCTCGGCCACCAGCCGGTCGGCATAGTCGACCAGCATCGGCTT
>CAMLCW010000357.1 GCA_946478645.1 uncultured Variovorax sp. | reverse complement strand
GACTTCGCGGACAACACGCCGTACATCGGGCTCGACTGGTTCATCCTCGACCTGCTCGGTTCGGCGCTGATCTTCATCTTCATCGAGAAGCTGTTCGCGCTGCGCAAGGACCAGCCGGTGTTCCGCGCCGAATGGCAGACCGATTTCCACCATTTCGTGGTCAACCACATGATCGTGGGCTTCGTGCTGCTGGCCACCAACCTGATGGTGCACAAGTTCTTCGGCTGGGCCGCCAACGACGGCATCCGCGGCTGGGTCGGCGGCCTTCCGTTCTGGGCCGGGCTGCTGCTGATCGTCCTGGTGGCCGACCTGGTGCAGTACTGGACGCACCGGGCCTACCACGAGGTGCCGGTGCTCTGGCGCCTGCATGCGGTGCACCACAGCGTGAAGAGCATGGACTGGATGGCCGGCTCGCGCCAGCACATCCTCGAGCTGCTGATCACGCGCACCTTGGTGCTCGCGCCGATCTACGTGCTCGGCTTCAGCAAGGAAGTGATCGACGCCTACATCGTGGTGGTGGGCTTCCAGGCGGTGTTCAACCACTGCAATGTGAGCGTGCGGCTCGGGCCGCTGCGCTATGTGATCGTCACGCCCAACTTCCACCACTGGCACCACAGCCAGGACGTGGAAGCGCTCGACAAGAACTATGCGGCGCACTACGCCTTCCTCGACCACCTGTTCGGCACCGCGGTCAAGAGCACGAAGCTCTGGCCCGAGAAGTACGGTGTGCTCGGCGACTACGTGCCCAACGGCTTCTTCAGGCAGCTGAAGTTCCCGTTCACCTGGAAGGGATGATGCGGCGCGCCCTGCTTGCGACGGCCGGTGCTGCCGCCGCGCTGCTGCTGTTGTCGGCCTGCGCGAGCCGCATCGAGCTGCCGTCGAAGGACGCGGGCCTGCGCCTGCGCGTGCAGAGCTCGGTCATCGCGCCCGGCAACGGCGGTGAACTGGTCGCGGCCGATGCACTGCAGGCCGGCGACATCCTGCTGACCTCCATCGCCACGGTCAACTCCTTCGGCATCCGGCTCGGCACCTTCTCGCCCGTGAGCCACGCGGTGCTGTACCTCGGCGACGGGCTGATTGCCGAGGCGGTCGGCAGCGGCGTTCGCGCGCGCCGGCTCGCGGACGTGGTCGACGAGGAACAGATGGTCGTCGCATTCCGCGTGCCCGGGCTGCAGCCGGCCGACGTCGAGAAGATCCGCAGCTGGGCCAACGCGCAGGTGGGCACGCGCTACAACACCGCGGGGGTGCTGCTCAACGCGCCTTTCGTGCTGAACCGCCGGCTCTGCGAACTGCCGCTGATCCCGTCCGCCGTGAGCCACTACTGCATCAGCGGCATGGCCATGGTGCAACTGGGCGCGAGCCGCAACGACCAGTTCTTCTGCTCGCAGTTCGTGCTCGAAGCGTACCGGCAGGCCGGCGTGCCCGTGACCGAGGCCGATCCGCGCTGGGTCAGCCCGGCCGACCTGCTGCACATGCGCGAGGGCGACGTGCCCTCGATCGCCGCCACGCAGCCGCTGCGCTACGTGGGCCACCTCAAGTACAACCCGCCGCCGCTCTTGGCGGCCGACGGGCCCTGAGCGCTTTGAGCACGCCTTCCCGATTCGATGTCGTGGTGGTCGGCGCCGGTGCGGCCGGCCTCTTCTGCGCCGGCGTGGCGGGCCAGCGCGGGCTGAAGGTGCTGCTGGTCGACCACAGCGAGAAGGTCGGCGAGAAGATCCGCATCTCGGGCGGCGGCCGCGCCAACTTCACCAACCGCGACCTCGACGTGCGCGCACCGCAGCGCCACTTCATCGGCGAGAACCCCAATTTCTGCCGCTCGGCGCTCTCGCGCTACGCACCGCAGCAGTTCATCGACCTGGTGCAGAAGCACGGCATCGCCTTCCACGAAAAGCACAAGGGCCAGCTGTTCTGCGACGGCTCGTCGCAGCAGATCGTCGACATGCTGCTGGCCGAGTGCGAAGCGGGCCAGGTCACGCGCTGGCAGCCGTGCCGGCTCGGCGACATCGCGTACACGCCCGCCGACGACGGCGCGGCCGCAGCGGGCTGCTACCGGATCGATAGCAGCAAGGGGCCGATCGAGACGCCTCGGCTGGTGGTTGCCACGGGCGGCCTGTCGATTCCGCAGATCGGCGCGAGCGACTTCGGCTACCGGCTGGCCGCGCAGTTCGGACTGCGCGTGGTCACCCCGCGGCCGGCGCTGGTGCCGCTGACCTTCGGCGGCGACGCATGGGCGCCCTATGCCGAACTGGCCGGGCTCGCGCTGCCGGTGCGCATCGAGACCGGCGCCA
Organism: uncultured Variovorax sp.; assembly: GCA_946478645.1. Next base: position 3,058 of record CAMLCW010000357.1, on the reverse strand, counting down.
AGAAGGAAAAGACCGCCTTCCTCGAAGACCTGCTGTTCACCCACCGCGGCCTGTCGGGCCCGGCCGTGCTGCAGATCTCGAGCTACTGGAAGCCCGGGGCCCCGCTCACGCTCGATTTCGCGCCCGGCGTCGACGTGGCCGAGGCGCTGGGCGAGGCCAAGCGCCGGTCCTCGAAGAAGCGCATCGCCAACGAGCTGGCTGCGCTCGTGCCCTCGCGGCTGGCCGACGCCTGGGTCGGCCAGGACGCTGCGCTGCAGCGCCCCGTCAACGAGGCCGCCGACAAGGCGCTGGCCCAGCTCGCCGAACGCGTCGCGCGCTGGCAGATCGTTCCGAGCGGCACCGAAGGCTATAAAAAGGCCGAGGTCACGGCCGGCGGGGTCGACACCCGGGATCTCTCCTCGCAGACCATGGAATCGAAGCAGCCCGGCCTGTATTTCATCGGCGAAGTGGTCGACGTGACCGGCTGGTTGGGCGGATACAACTTCCAGTGGGCCTGGGCGAGCGCACATGCGTGCGCAACCGCGTTATAATCGCGGGCTAACTTTGGCCTCCCCTCAACGGCCGCAAATACTTTCAGTTGAGGAACCCCGGCCTGGGGCCTCGATCTCTCCCGGCCAAATTCAGTTCAACGATTCATCAATGACCACCATCCGCGTTAAAGAAAACGAGCCTTTCGACGTCGCCCTGCGCCGCTTCAAGCGCACCATCGAAAAGCTCGGCCTGCTGACCGACCTGCGCGCCCGCGAGTTCTACGAGAAGCCGACGGCCGAGCGCAAGCGCAAGAAGGCAGCGGCAGTCAAGCGCCACTACAAGCGCGTGCGCAGCATGCAGCTGCCCAAGAAGCTGTACTGAGCGACACCGGGGCAACCCGGACCGTTGGCCAGCGACACCGCAGTCACCGCCAACGCACAGTTGCCGCAGCCGCGCCAGGGAAACCTGCCGCGGCTTTTGTTTTTTGCCAAAGGATTTCTCGCATGACGCTCAAGGAACAGATCACCGAAGACATGAAGACGGCGATGCGCGCCAAGGATTCGGAGCGCCTCGGCACCATCCGCCTGCTGCTGTCGGCACTGAAGCAGAAGGAAGTCGACGAGCGCGTGGAGCTCGACGACGCCATGGTCGTCGCCATCGTCGACAAGATGGTCAAGCAGCGCAAGGACTCGATCGCCGCGTTCACCACCGGCGGCCGCGCCGACCTGGCCGACAAGGAAGCCGCCGAGATCAAGGTGCTCGAGGTCTACCTGCCGCAGCGCATGAGCGCCGACGAAGTGGCCGCCGAAGTGAAGGCCATCGTGGCCGAGCTGGGCGCCAAGGGGCCGGGCGACATGGGCAAGGTGATGGGCGCGGTCAAGACCCGCCTCGCCGGCAAGGCCGACATGGGCCAGGTGAGCGCGGCGGTCAAGGCCGCCCTCGCGGGCGCCTGAGCATGCACGGCAGCTGCGCGGACGAGGCCAAGGTGGTACCGAAGGCCTGCGCCTGCCTCGTGGACGCCAGCGGGCGGCTGCTGGTGTTCCGCCACCCCGGCGACGGCAACATGCAGCTGCCCAAGGGCACCATCGAGCCCGGCGAATCGCCCGAGATCGCGGCGCGGCGCGAACTGCTCGAGGAATCGGGCATCGACCACCTCGGCGCCCTGGAGCCGCTCGGCACGCTGCAACGCGACTGCGAGGCCGGCATCGAGGGCAACACGCTGCGCCACGCACAGCTCTGGCACCTGTTCCTGATGCGCGCCGACGGCCCGCTGCCCGAGACCTTCGAGCATGTGGCCATGGGCAGCCCCGAAGAAGACGGCCTCGTCTTCTCGTTCAGCTGGCTCGCCGCCGACGCCGACATCAGCCACTTCACGCTGCCCTACCGCCAGACCATCGAGCGCGTGCGCGCTGCGCTGGCCACGGCCTGACGCGGCTTCTTTTTCGCGCCAGGCGTCAGGCGAGCGCGCGAACCACCATGTAGAGCCCCAGCAGCGCGAGCCCGCCGAGAAAGCAGCGCCGGAACACCGCCACGGGCAGCCGCTTGCGCAGCCATGTGCCGAGCGCCATGCCGCCCAGGGCCGGCACCAGCATCAAAAGCGACCCGCCTACCGCTGCCATGGGATAGCCCCCGTTGCCGGCGAGCCCGAGCGCAAGCACCACGGTCGAGGTGGTGAACGAGATGCCCATCGCCTGGATCAGCGCATCGCGCTGCAGGCCCAGCGCCTGCAGGTACGGCACGGCGGGCACCACGAACACGCCGGTCGCCGCCGTCACCAGCCCCGTGGCCGCCCCGACCACGGGCCCGAGCCAGCGCTCATGCGCCGCGGGCACCTGCCATTGCCGGCCCGCGAGTCCCCAGGCGCCATACGCCACCAGCGCCACCCCGAGCGCGACCGAAGCCCAGGTGCCCGCCGGCACGCCGAGCCACAGCGCGCCGCCCAGGGTGCCCGCCACGATGCCCGCCTGCATGCCGCCGATGCGGCGCAGCACCGGCCAGAAGGTGGCGCGTGGCCCGGTCTGCCAGAGGTTGGTGACCAACGACGGCACGATCAGCAGCGCCGCCGCGCGCACCGGCGGCATCCAGAGCGCCAGCAGCGCCATCGACACCGTCGGCAGGCCGAGCCCGATCACGCCCTTGACCACGCCGGCCAGCAGGAAGACCGCAGCCGCCGCCCATCCATGGCCGGCCAGTTCGTTCGGAATCGTCGTCATGGCGATGGAGTCTGCCGGCACCCGGTGCGCGTGGGAATGCGGGGCTTGCGCAGCCGGCCTCAGGCGCAGACTGAGGCTCGCGTGCTACCTTGCGCCCCACCATGCGATTCGATCTCACCGACCTGCGGCTCTTTCTCCATGTGGTCGAGGCCGGCAGCCTCACGGCCGGCGCGGCGCGCTCGCACATGACGCTGGCCTCGGCCAGCCAGCGCGTGCGCGGCATGGAAGATGCGCTCGGCAGCCCGCTGCTCACGCGCCATGCGCAGGGCGTGCGTCCCACCGAGGCCGGCCGAACGCTGGTGCACCATGCGCGCGTCGTGCTGCAGCAGATGGAGCGGCTGCGCGGTGAGCTCGGCGAGTACGGCCAGGGCCTG
>CAMLCW010000356.1 GCA_946478645.1 uncultured Variovorax sp. | reverse complement strand
TCTACACTCTTTCCCTACACGACGCTCTTCCGATCTCTCGTCCTTCGCGGCTTTTTCCTGCGCCAGCTTGCCGGTTTCGATCTCGGCGATGTTGGCCTGCGCGAGGTTCTTCATCATGCGCTCGTCGGCCTTGGCGATCTTGGCGCCGGGCGAGTTGCGGCTCTCCGCGGCCGTGGCCTGTTCGCCGCGCGAGGCGGCGCTCTGCGCCGCGGCCGGCATGGCGGTGAAGATGGCTGCAGCAATGGCGGCGACGGTGCCGAGTCGGAAGGCGGTGCTCTGGAAGGTCATGGGTTTGCTCCTTGGATAGCGGGTTGTCGTGCGGCCCCGCTCGGCGAGCGAGGTACCCACTTGCTGCGTGGCAACGTGCATGCCCGGACGCGTGGAAATCGGGCATGCCGATTGCCGCTTCGGCACCGACCCCTTTCTTCTTCATCGACGCTGGATGACTGCCATGAAAAGACCGCGGCGGCGCGCAGGCCGCGCCAACGAGTGCTACGAACTGCTCGAACACCTCTTGCGCCGGCAGCTGCCGGTGGTGTGCTCGGAACCCGACGACATCGACAAGATCCTCGCGCTGCGCAGCGCCATGCTGCTGCAGGCGCAGACCGAACCCACCGTGGTGCTGCGCACCGGCGAGCGCCGCATCGCGCGCGCGATCGTGACCGCCATCACCGCCGAGGGCCGCGCCGCCTGCGCGCTGCACGGCGCCGCAACGCCACCCGCCCGCCGGTAAACCAACCCCGGGTCCAGGCCAGGGCACCCGTGGAACGGGCTTTGCCCGGCCACTGGGTGCGCCCCCCAGTGGGGGGAGGCGGCTACACGAAGTGAGCCGCTTCGGGGGGCGTCCTGTTCCTCTAGAACTGTCCTTGGCCGTCGCCCGTGCGGTCGTGCACCCAGCGCATCGCCTGCTGCTGGGCATGGCGCAGCGCCTCGGCCTCGGTGGCGTAGCCGATCTCGTCGGTGTCGTCGGGCAGTGCCTGTTCGCGGTGGCCGGGGCCCTGGCCCAGGCAGACCACGACGGGGCGGTACACGCCCGAGGCCATCCGGCGTGCGCTGTAGATGAAGCGCCAGCCGCGGTAGTCGAAGTCGTGGCATTCGCCGGCGTCCGGGGCGCCGCCTCGTGTTGCGGCATCATCGCGTGCGTTCATTGCGTTTGCTCCATCGTCATCGGACTGTCCTCGCGTCGGACGGCCTTCCATCCGGCAGGCGTCAATCCGCGCACCTCGCCGAACTGCTCCGCGCAGGCTTCGGGCGGGTAGAAGCGTACTTCCACCTGCCCCGCCGCGGCAAGCCGGCGCAGCACGCGCACCTTGGACGGCCGCGTCACGAAGGCCGGCATGCGCGCCTGCGCAAGCCGCGCGAGGTAGCGGTAGGGCTTTTCGGGGTCGATGGACATGGTCGTCTCCTTCCTTTCATGGATTGGGTGCAGGTGCGCCCGCATCAGGCCGATGCGCCCTGCGAACCCGGTTGCACGCGGCGGCGCTCGAACGGGTCGATGTTCATGCTCTGGCGGTACTTGGTGACGGTGCGCCGCGCGATGCGGAACCCCTGTTGCGCGAGCTGGCGCGCGAGCGCGGCGTCGCTGAGCGGTGCCACGGGCTTCTCCACCGCGATGAGCTCGCGGATCAGGCCCTGCAGCGCCACGGGCGCGCTCGCGCCGCCGGCGGCATGCGCGAGCCCGCGCGAGAAGAAGTACTGCAGCTCGAACACGCCGACCGGCGTGGCGAGGTACTTGTTGTGCACGGTGCGCGACACGGTGGAGGGATGCACGCCGACCTCGTCCGCGATCTCGCGCAGCCCGAGCGGCTTCATGGCGAGCGGGCCGTGTTCGAGGAACAGCTGCTGCCGCGCCACGATGGCACGCGCCACGCCGAGGATGGTGGCGGCGCGCTGCGACACGTTGCCGGCCATCCAGCGCGCCTGTTCGAGGCATTCCTTCATCGCGGGCGAGCGGTTGTTGTCGCCGTGCTTCTCGAACAGCCGGGCGTATTCGGCATTCACGCGGGCACGCGGCACCGCGCCGGGGTTGAGGGTGGTGCGCCACGCGCCGGCCACTTTCCTCACCGTGACGTCGGGCACCACGAAGCGCGCGCCGGTCTCGCCGAACTGCCAGCCCGGGCGCGGGTTCAGTCGCCGGATCGCGTCGGCCGCGGCCTGCGCCTGCTGCGCGGAGGCGTCGAGCGCGCGCGCGAGACGGCCGGTGTCGCGCGTGGCAAGCAGGTCGATGTGCTGTTCGAGGATCCGGCGCGCGAGCCGGCGCGTGCCTGCGTCGGCGATCGCATCGAGCTGCAGGCACAGGCATTCGGCGAGGTCGCGCGCCGCCACACCCGCCGGATCGAGCGCCTGCACGCGGCGCAGCGCGGTGCGCAGTTCCTGCTCGGCGCCGGCATCGCATTCGCCGAACGCGGCGCCGATCTCGTCGAGCGGCACGCGCAGGTAGCCGTCTTCGTCGAGCGCCTCGATCAACGCCTGCGCGAAGGCGGCTTCGCGCTCGGAAAGCCGCAGCACGCCGAGCTGCGCATGCAGGTGGGCGCGCAGCGAATCCGGCAGCGGCACGCGCTGCATCAGGTCGAAGCTCTCGTCGTGCGACAGGTGGCGTTCGCCCGCCGCGGGCGCGGCGGTGAGGCGGTCGAAGGCAGCGGCGTCGATGTCGTTCTCCGCGAGCGCCGGCGCGGCGTCGTCGGCCGCAACGGCGGGGTCGGCCTCGCTGCCGTCCTGGGCCGCCGCATCGACCTCGAGGAAGGGATTGAGCTCGGCCGCATCGCGCAGCGCCTGCGCATAGTCGAGCGATGACATCTGGAGCAGCCGCACTGCCTGCTGCAGCCGGCGCGAGAAAACGGGCGCCTGGACCTGGCGCGCCTGCATCGCCATCGAGGTGTTCATGGTTCTCCGTGGTGGTTGGCCCCGTCGGCGCAGTGCCCGGGGGAGACGGTCCTGCGCAACGGTCGTGCCAGCGCGTTGCAAGCAGGAATGGGCTTGATCAGTACCTCGAAAGTTCGTAAAAATCAGCCCGCGCGCCACCGGCAGCAGAAAGCCTTGCTGCAAAACTTGCCTGCCGGGAGGGTAGAGACAGCCGCCTGCGCTTGCCCCACACTCCGGCCCATGAAAATTTCAACGAGCGAGAACGAGGGTGTGTGGGCGATGCTGGCTGGCGCGGGCGTGGTGCTGCTCGGCCTCGGGCTCACGTGCACGCGCCAGGCGCGTGCGGCCAGCGCTGCACGCCGGGCGCTGGTAGAACACGCGCTGCGGCAGGCGGCGCGCGCGCAGTGGGCGCGGCGGCTCGAGCACGACCTGCGCAGCCCCGTCGGCGCCATGGCCGTGGCGCTGGAGCTGCTGCGCAGTGCGGACGACGAGGCCACGCGCCGCGAGGCGCTCGCGGTGCTCGAGCGGCAGGTGGCGCGTATGACCTCGCTGACAGAGCGAGTGCACGAATTCGCACAAGGCATGGCCGATTGAGCCGTCCGCGGCGCACACCGCTGCAGGGCAATATGGCGCGGCAGGGAGTGCAGCGAAACACAACAGGCGCAGCAGCGCGCGGGCGGCAAGCGCGAAAGCGCAAGGCAGGCAGGCAGCCGGGGACGAACCAAATTGGGCCACGCACTCATTGTTGAAGACGACGAAGATTCGGCGCGGATGATCGGCGCGCTGATCGCGCGCGAGGGGCACACCGTGATGACCGCCCACTCGATCGCCGCCGCGCGCCGCATGCTTGCGATGCAGCGGGCCGATCTGCTGCTGCTCGATCTGCACCTGCCCGACGGCAATGGCTTCGACCTGCTGGACGATCCCGGCGCCGTGAAGGACACGGTGCTGGTGCTCATGACGGGGCAGGCGAGCCTCGAGACCTCGATCCGCGCGCTGCGCCTCGGCGCGGCCGACTACCTCGTCAAGCCGATCAATCCGCAGCACCTCAAGGGGCTGCTCTCGCGCCTGATCGCGCCCTCCCAGCTGCGCGCCGAGCTCGACGAGGTGCAGGAGCTCTGGCGCGAGACCGGGCACTTCGGGCACCTGATCGGGCGCTCGCAGCCGATGCAGCGCGTCTATCGCCAGATATCGCGTGTGGCCGGCACCGCCGTGTCGGTGTTCATCCATGGCGAGAGCGGCACGGGCAAGGAGTTGGTGGCGCGCGCCGTGCACGACCTGAGCCGCCGGCGCGAGCAGCCGTTTCTCGCGGTGAACTGCGGCGCGCTGTCGCCGCACCTGGTCGAGAGCGAGATCTTCGGCCACGAGCGCGGCAGCTTCACCGGCGCCGAGCGCCAGCACCAGGGCTTCTTCGAGCGCGCGCACGGCGGCACCCTGTTCCTCGACGAGGTGACCGAGATGCCGCCCGAACTGCAGGTGAAGCTGCTGCGGGTGCTCGAGAGCGGCACCTTCATGCGCGTGGGCTCGACCCAGGTACAGCAGACCGACGTGCGCATCATCGCGGCCACCAACCGCGACACCGCGAAGGCGCTGGCCCAGGGTGCGATCCGCGAAGACTTGCTCTACCGCCTCAACGTATTCCCGATCTCGCTGCCGCCGCTGCGCGAGCGCGGCGACGACGTGCTGCTGATCGCCGACAGCTTCCTGCAGGATCTCGCGCGCCAGGAAGGCGGGGCCAGGCAGTTCACGCCGCAGGCGCTGGCACGGCTGCAGGCCCATGCCTGGCCGGGCAACGTGCGCGAGCTTCGCAACGTGGTGCAGCGGGCCTGGGTGATGGCCTCGGGCGATGCCATCGACGAAGAATGGCTGCCCGCGGCGGACGCGTCGGCCGAGCCGTCCGACGCGTTGCCGGCCGCCGCACCCGACGCGGGCGTCAATGGCTTCGACGCGGGAAAGAACCGGCTGGTGGTCGAGGTGGGCACGCAGCTTGCCGACATCGAGCGGCGGGTGATCCTCGCGACCTACGAGCACTGCGGGCGGCACAAGGAGCGTACCGCTGCGGTGCTCGGCATCAGCATGAAGACGCTCTACAACAGGTTGAAGGAGTACCGGGAATGAGGCGGCGAAGCGGGGTGCATCGGCCCGTGCGGCCGGCCTTGCGGTGATGCTGCACCCGAAAGCGGCCGTTCCTGCCCGGCGTGCAGCCGGGCGCGGTAGTTCTCCTGCCAGGCGCGCAGCCGCAGCCTGTAGGCCGCGGCGCCGGCGGGGTCGAAGTCGGTTCCCAGGTAGTTCGCTGGATTTTCGAGCGGATGGTGGACGAAGTAACGGCTGAGTTCGTTCATGCAAACCTCCAGGCGCACGAGGCGTTCTCTACGGGTTCTCGTGCACGGCCTGCCCGGCACCCGGCAAACTGCGTGCCGCCCCGCGGCCAAGGACGGTGGATGGCGGCTTGCAACCAGGAGAAAGCGCATTGGCTGAGTTGAACG
>CAMLCW010000355.1 GCA_946478645.1 uncultured Variovorax sp. | reverse complement strand
CCAGCCGATCGACTCGACGCGGGCAAATTGCGCCACGCGCGGATTGGGCACCACCCGCAGCGTGGGCAGCACCGGGCCGGCCACGCGGCGGAACACGCTGCCGTCCTCGAGCCGGCGGACCGAGGTGATCAGCACGCCCGTCTCGGTGCTCTCGAACTGCACCTCCGGCATCTGGCCCATCAGCGCCACGAACTGCGTGCCGCTGAAGCTGCCGTGCAGCACCGGCACGTGGAACGGATCGGCCACGTTCTCGTAGTGCTGCAGCCAGTTGCATGGAATGACCTGCGGCCCGCCGCCGCCGATGCTGTTGCCGTCGGCTTCCAGCGTCTCGCCTTCGCCAAGCGTCTCGAGGCAGTCGTAGCGGGGCAGCACCGGCTTCTTCTCGGGCGGGCCGAGATAGGCCCAGACCAGGCCGTACTGTTCCTGCACCGGGTACCAGGGCTGGCGCACGCGCCCGCGGCTGCGCGCGCCGCCCTCGGGCTCGCAGGGCTGGTCGACGCAATGGCCCTCCACGTCGAACATCCAGCCGTGGTAACAGCAGCGGATGCCTTCGTCCTCGACGCGCCCGTAGTAGAGCGAGGCGCCGCGGTGCGCACAGCGCCAGTGCACCAGGCCCGCGCGGCCCTTCCTGTCGCGAAAGAGGATCAGGTCCTCGCCCAGCACGCGCACCTTGCGCGGCGTGTCGCTCGCGTCGGCGGCCAGGCCGACCGGGTGCCAGTAGCGGCGCAGCAGCTCGCCCATGGGCGTGCCGGCGCCGACCTCGGTGAGCTCCGGCTTGTGCTGCGGCGGCTTGCGGCCGTAGCCGGTGCCGGTGTCGAACGAGATCGGCTGCCAGCCGGGCTCGGCAGCGGGGAGGGTGGACGGATGGGAAGAAGGGGGCATGGAACTGCTGCTCATTCGGGCGTGACGCCTGCGGCCTTGATGAGGTCCGCGACGCGGGGAAAGTCGGCCTTGTAGCCGGCACGGAACTCGGCCGGCGTGCTGCCCAGCGGCTCGAAGCCGAAGCCGGCCAGGCGCTCCTGCACATCGGGCATCCGGGTGATCTCGCGCAGCGCGGCCGACCATGCGTCGAGCACGGGCTGCGGCGTCTTTGCGGGCGCATACGCGCCGATCCAGCTGTCGAGATCGAAGCCCTGGAAGCCCTGCTCGGTGAAGGTGGGCACGTCGGGCATCGAGCGCACGCGCTGCCGTCCGGTGATGCCGAGCACCTTGATGCGCCCGGCCTGCGCGAGGCCGCGCGCGGTCGACGGATTGGCGAAGGCCACGCCGAGCGATTCGCCGAACATGTCGTTGTGCGCCGCGGCTTCGGCCTTGTAGGGCACATGGACCAGCTCGATGCCGGCCTGCCGCGCCAGCAGTTCGCCGAACAGGTGCGCGTTCGAGCCGTTGCCCCAGGTGCCGTAGCTCAGGCCCGGATGGGCCTTGGCATGGGCCACGAACTCGCGCACGTTCGAGAACGGCGCGGCGGCGCGCGCGATCAGCATCGGCCCGCCGGTGGCGATCTGCGACAGCGGCTCGAAGTCCTTCACCGGGTCGTAGGGAAGACGCGGCTGCAGCACCACGTTGTTGATGTGCGTGAGCGGCAGCGTCAGCAGCACCGTGTAGCCGTCGGGCGCGGCCTTGGCCACGGCATCCGCCGCGATGGTGCCGCTCGCGCCGGGCCGGGCCTCGACGATCACGGGCTGGTTCCAGCGCGCCTTGAGCTTCTCGGCATAGATGCGCGCGATGCTGTCGATCGGTCCGCCCGCCGTGCCGAAGGGCACGATGCGCACGACGCGGGTGGGAAACGGCGCGGGCTGCTGCGCGAAGGCCGGGCCGGCGGCCAGTGCGGCCAGGCCGGCACCAAGCATGCCGAGCGCGTGGCGCCGCGAGGCGTGCCGCGCATGCGGCGAGGGTCTGAACGGATTCATCGCAGGTCTCCAGTCGTGATGTACTTGTGCGCTCGACGATACGGACAGCCCGCCCCACGGGCAATTCGAAGCTTTGGATATGAGATATGGCCCAACGTGATATCCGCAGCCTCGACGTCGGCATGCTGCGGACCTTCGATGCGCTGATGCGCGAGCGCAGCGTGTCGCGCGCGGCGACCCGCCTGTTCCTGAGCCAGCCTGCAGTGAGCGCATCGCTCAACCGGCTGCGCGACACCTTCGGCGATCCGCTGTTCACGCGCACCGCGCACGGCGTGGAACCCACCGCACGCGCGCAGGCGCTGGCCGGGCAGGTCGAGCGCGTGCTGGCCGATCTGTCGGCGATGCTCGAGCCCGGCGATGGCTTCGATCCCGCGGCGTCGCAGCGCATCTTCCGCATCTCGGGCGGCGACTATGCGAGCCACCTGCTGCTGCCGACCTTGGCCAACGAGCTCGTCGCATGCGGCTCGCGCGTGCGCATCTATTGGGAGACCAGCTCCTTCCTCACGCTGACCGAGCGGCTGCGCAAGGGCGACTTCGACCTCGCGGTGCTGCCGCGCCTCGCGCCGCCGAGCGACTGCGAATCGGCGCTGCTGTATGAAGACCGCTACGTGGTCGCGGTTCGGCGCGGACACCCGGGCATGGCCGACGCGGCCACGCTCGATGCCTTCTGCGCCTGGCCGCATGTGTTCCTGGGCTACGGCAGCTCGGCGCTCGACGACCTCATCGACCAGGTGCTGGCGCGGCTGGGACACACGCGCACCATGAGCGTGGCGATGACCAGCTTCGGCCAGATCGTCGACCTGCTCGCGCAGACCGACCACGTGGCGGTGATGCCGCTGCGCGTGGCCGACCGCTTTCGCCACCTGCTCGCGGTGCATCCGCTGCCCTTCGAACTGCAGGGCTACCGCTCCGTGGTGTGCTGGAACCGGCGCTCCAATTCCGATGCCGGCGTGATGTGGCTCAAGGACGCGCTGCTGCGCATCGGACACGACACACCGGCCGAATCCACATCGCTCCAAGGAGAAATCGCATGACGCACGACATCGACCAGGCCCTTGCCGACGCGCACCGCCGCTTCACCGAAGCCAACCCCGCGAGCCGCGCGCAGTTTGAGGCCCAGGTGCGCTACCTGCCCGGGGCCAACACGCGCTCGGTGCTGTTCTATGCGCCTTTTCCGCTCACCATCGCCAGGGGCGAGGGCGCCGCGCTGTGGGACGCCGACGGCCACCGCTATGCCGACTTCATCGCCGAGTACACGGCCGGCGTCTACGGCCACTCGGCGCCCGAGATCCGCGATGCGGTGATCGACGCCATGCACGGCGGCATCAACCTCACGGGCCACAACCTGCTCGAAGGCCGGCTTGCGCAGTGCATCTGCGAGCGCTTTCCGCAGATCGAGCAACTGCGCTTCACCAATTCGGGCACCGAGGCGAACCTGATGGCGCTCACCGCCGCGCGGCACTTCACGGGGCGCCGAAAGATCGTTGTCTTCTCGGGTGGCTACCACGGCGGCGTGCTGGGCTTCGGCGACAAGCCGCTGCCCACCACGGTGCCCTTCGATTTTCTCGTACTGCCCTACAACGACACCGCGCGCGCGCAGGCCGAGATCGCGCGCCACGGGGCCGAGATCGCCGCGGTGCTGGTCGAGCCGATGCAAGGCGCGGCCGGCTGCATCCCGGGCCAGCCCGGCTTCCTGCAGGCGCTGCGTGCGGCAGCCAGCGACGCGGGCGCGCTGCTGGTCTTCGACGAGGTCATGACCTCGCGGCTCGGGCCGCAGGGCCTGGCCGCGCAACTCGGCATCCGCGCCGACCTGACGACGCTCGGCAAGTACATCGGCGGCGGCATGTCGTTCGGGGCCTTCGGCGGGCGCGCCGACGTGATGGCGCAGTTCGACCCGCGCAGCGGCACGCTCGCGCATTCGGGCACCTTCAACAACAACGTCATGACGATGGCCGCCGGCCATGCGGGGCTCACGAAGCTCTTCACGCCCGAGGCGGCCGGTGCGTTGGCCGCGCGCGGCGAGGCGATGCGCGCTCGGCTCGACGCGCTCTGCGCCGAGGCGGGCGTGGCGATGCAGTTCACGGGCGTCGGCTCGCTGATGAATGCGCATTTCTTGCGCGGCGAGGTGCGGCGCGTGGCCGACCTTGCAGGTGTCGACGCGCGGTTGCGCCAGCTGCTGTTCTTCCACCTGCTGGAAGAGGGCATCTACACCTCGCCGCGCGGCTTCGTGGTGCTGTCGCTGCCGCTCGCCGATGCGGAGATCGATCGCTACGTGGCCGCGATCGGCAGCTTCATCGCGCGCTATCGCGCATTGCTGCCAGCGGCCGGCTGAGCTTGCATCAGTGCGCCACGCCGAGCAGCTCGTGCAGGCGGGTGCTGGTGGTCGTGTACTGCAGCGGAATCGCCTTGCCCGGGAACACGATCGCCGCGGCGGCCCAGGCCGCCAGCGTGGCTTCGTGGAAGCCGCAGACGATCAGCTTCTTCTTGCCCGGGTAGGTGTTGATGTCGCCCACCGCGAACACGCCGGGTTCGCCGGTCTGGTACTTCTCGGTGTCGACCGGCACCTGCTTGCGCTCGAGCGCGAAGCCCCAGTCGGCGATCGGCCCGAGCCGCGGCGAGATCCCCAGGAAGGCGACCAGCGCATCGAGCGGCAGGTCGACCGCGGCGCCGTCGGGCGTGGTGATCTGCAGCGTGCGTCCGTCGAAAGCACTCGGCTGGCCCACCACGAACGCAAGCCGGCCTTCGGCCACCTGCGCGCGCAGCGCGGCGACCGTGGCCTCGTCGGCCTGGAAGCCGTCGCGCCGGTGCACCAGCGTGACCTGGCGCGCGGTGCCCGCCAGCGCCATGGCCGCTTCGAGCGCCGCGTCGTCGCCGCCGTTGACCACCACGGCCTGGCCCGCGAAGCGGTCGAGCGATTCGGGGTGATAGAAGAGGGTGGCGCCCTCGAACTGCGCGATGCCGTCGAGCGCGATGCGCTTGGGCACGAAGGCGCCCACGCCGGCCGCGATAAACACCGTCTTCGCCAGAAACGCGGTGCCGGCCGTCGTGGTGAGCAGCAGCCGGCTGTCGGCCTGGCGTTCGAGCGTGGCCACCTGCTCGCCGAAGTGGAACTGCGGCCTGAAGGGCGCCACCTGCGCGAGCAGCGCGTCCGCCAGGCCGCGCCCCGTGGTCACCGGCGTGCCGGGGATGTCGTAGATCGGCTTGCCGCCGTACAGCGCCACGCACTGGCCGCCGGCGGCGGGCTGCGCATCGACGATGTGGCAGGGAATCTCGAGCAGCCCGAGCTGGAAGGCCTGGAACAGCCCGACCGGGCCGGCGCCGATGATCAGCGCGTCTGTTTCGATCGGGTTTGGCATGCGGGAAAGAGGGATCGGACTTCCGGAGGCTGTCCGGATTTGACTTCTCAGCGGACCAGTTCGCCGACCTTGTCGGTCTTGTCTTTCCATTCT
>CAMLCW010000354.1 GCA_946478645.1 uncultured Variovorax sp. | reverse complement strand
TCTCGATGGTCATGGCGGGGCTTTTTCCTCGGTCTGCGGGCTGTCGATTCTGCCCGTGCCCGCCTTGCGACAATGGCGCATCTCCCAATTTCACAGCACATCGCTTACGCCCGAAAACCATGGCCTCCAAACAACTCCGCACGCTCGACCGCGGCATCCTCTGCATCGTGATCGGCGCCGCCGTGCTGCTGGCGCCGCGTTTCCTGCAAGGCAGCCACTGGTTTGAGATGGTCGCGGGCGCCTACCTGGTCGGCTGGTTCGCGCTGGTGCTCGGCGTGGCGCTGGTGGTCGTCGACCTGGTGCAGCGCGCCAAGGCGCGGCGCTGAGGCCCGGCGCTGAGGCTCAGCGGCGGCGGGCCTTCTTGACGAGCTCGACCACCGCCAGCACCACGGCGCCGGCCACGAGGCCGACCGCCGCATTGGCCGCCATCGAGCCGAGCGTGCCGAACACGCCGCCCGCGGCATGGGCCCAGGCCTCGACCGCGTGGCCGAGCTTCGGCACCCCATGCACCAGGATGCCGCCGCCCACGAGGAACATGGCCGCCGTGCCGGCGATCGAGAGCCCCTTCATGAGCCATGGCGCCGCCGCCAGGATGCCGCGCCCGAGGCCGCGCGCCGCCGCGCTCGCGCTCTTGCTCAGGTGCAGGCCCGCGTCGTCGAGCTTGACGATGCCGGCGACGAGGCCGTAGACGCCCACCGTCATGATCATCGCGATGCCGACCAGCACGCTGAGCTGGGTGGTGAACGGCTGGCCCTGCACGGTGCCGAGCGTGATTGCGATGATCTCGGCCGAGAGGATGAAGTCGGTGCGCACGGCGCCCTTGATCTTGTCCTTCTCGACCGCGACCACGTCGACGGCCTCGTTGGCCACCGCTTGCCCGTGGCGCGCCGTGTCGGCTGCGTGCTCTTCCTTGTGCAGGAACTTGTGGGCGAGCTTCTCGCAGCCTTCGAAGCACAGGAAGGCGCCGCCGACCATGAGCAGCGGCGTCACGAGCCAGGGCAGCCAGGTCCCGATCGCCAGCGCGGCTGGCACGAGGATGGCCTTGTTGACGAGCGAGCCCTTGCAGACGGCCCAGACCACCGGCAGTTCGCGCTCGGCCTTGACGCCTGAGACCTGCTGCGCATTCAGCGCGAGGTCGTCGCCGAGCACGCCGGCGGTCTTCTTCGCGGCAACCTTGGTAAGGACCGAGACGTCGTCGAGGACGGTGGCGATATCGTCAAGCAGCAGGAGCAGGCTGGAGGCCATGGCGATGGTCGGAAGTTGATGAAAAGGGAAGCGGAGAGCTTATCCGCAAGCCGCTCAGACCACGCTGCGTTTCAGCCGGATTTCTTCGATGCGGACCGCGCCGAGCGCAGTGGTCTTAGCGGTCTTCATCTCGCGCTTGAAGCCCGCGAGCTCGTGGAAGCGCATGGCGCGATCGTTGCGGATCGGGATCCACACGGTGACGGTGGTGCAGCCCTCTTCCTCGAGCCCTTCGCGTGCGGCGTCCCAGAGCGCGACACCCACGCCCTTGCCCCAGTGCTCGGGCCGGACGTAGATGGCCCAGATCTCGCCCGTGGTGGACGGCGTCTTGGGATCGCGCGAGCGGTCGAAGCCGACGAAGCCGACCACCTGGCCGTCGTGCAGCGCCACCTGGACCTGCGGCTCGCTGAACTCGATGGCTTCGCGCCACTTGGCCTCGCGCGTGGCGGGCGTCAGCGCGCGCAGCTCTTCTTCGGGCAGGATGCCTTCGTAGGCAGCCTTGGCGGCCAGGGCGTGGATCTCGGCGACGGCCTTGGCGTCGCGCATCGTGGCGGGGCGAACTTCGTAATCGGACATGAATGCTGGGAAATCGGATGGAACCGCGTATTGTCGCCGCACCGCTAAACTGCCCGCTGATCAACGCCGCACGCGGCATCGGAAGGACGCCATATGGCCAAAGGTCAGCAACGCACGAACAAGGAAGCCAAGAAACCGAAGAAGGACACCGCGCCGCCGAAGCCGGTGGGCGGCGGCGGCATCGAGCCGGTGCGCACCATGACGACAGCGGTGATCCCGCGCGGCAAGCTCAAGAACAAGTGAGCGACGCGCCAGCGCCCTGCCCCCCGGCCGCCCCCAAGCCGCCGGCCCAGCCGCGCAACCCGCTGCACGGGCTCACGCTCGAAGCCATCGTCACCGCGCTGGCCGCGCACTATGGCTGGCAGCGCCTGGGCGAGATGGTGCCGGTGCGCTGCTTCACCACCGACCCGAGCGTGGCATCGAGCCTCAAGTTCCTGCGCAAGACGCCGTGGGCGCGCGAGAAGGTCGAAAGCCTCTATCTCTTCATGCTGCGCGAGCAACGCCGCGAGCAGCAGCACCACGCACGGCCCGCGCGGTGAAGGTCCGGCTCGAACCCTCGGGCCTGGTCTTCGACACCGAGGAAGGCACCACCCTCTTGAAAGCGGCCGAGGCGGCCGGCATCGAAATGCCGAGCTCGTGCCGCAACGGCACCTGCCGCACCTGCATCTGCCGGGTGGTTTCGGGCCATGCGCGCCACACCATCGAATGGCCCGGGCTGAGCGCCGAGGAAAAGGCAGAAGGCTGGATCCTGCCCTGCGTGGCCGAGGCGCAAAGCGAACTCACGCTCCACGTGCCCGCGGCGTTCTCGCATTTCTGAAGCGCTGGCGCGCGCCTACCTGCGCACGCCCGGCTGAAGCGCCACCAGCAGCCGGTCGCGCTGCGCCAGCGAGGGAAAGAGCCGGAACCAGCCCAGCGCCACCAACATGGTGCCCACGCCGCCCAGCACCACCGAACCCACCGGCCCGAGCAGCGCCGCGGTCGCGCCCGACTCGAATTCGCCGAGCTGGTTGCTCGCGCCGATGAAGATCGAATTCACGGCGCTCACCCGGCCGCGCATCGCGTCGGGCGTCTCCAGCTGCACCAGCGTCTGGCGGATCACCACGTTGACCATGTCGGCACCGCCCGAGACCGCGAGCGCGATCAGCGACACGGTGAAGCTGCGCGAGATGCCGAACACCACCATGCACAGCCCGAACAGGCCGACCGCCATCAGCAGCGTGCGACCGACGTTGCGCTCGATCGGTCGGCGCGTGAGCGCGATCGACATCACCAGCGCCCCGACCGCCGGCGCGCTGCGCAGCAAGCCGAGCCCCCATGGCCCCGTGTGCAGGATGTCCTTGGCGTAGATCGGCAGCAGCGCCACCGCGCCGCCCAGCAGCACCGCGAAAAGATCGAGCGAAACGGCGCCCAGCACCGGCTTGCGCTTCCAGATGAAGTCGACGCCCGCGAACACCGTGGCCAGCGTGACCGGCTCGCGCGCGGCCGGCGTGTAGGCATAGCGCAGCCGCAGCACCAGCGCGCAGGCCACCGCGAAGCACAGCACGCTGGCGGCGTACACCACCGCCATGCCCGCCACGAACAGCAGCCCACCCAGCGCGGGGCCGCCGATGATCGCGCCCTGCATGCCGGCCGAGCTGAAGGCCATCGCACGCGGCAGCATGGTGGGCGGCACCAGCAGCGGCGTCAGCGCCTGCTGCGCCGGCATCTGGAACGCGCGCACCGCCCCGAGCACCAGCGACAGGCCCAGCAACAGGCCGCGCGAGTCGCCCTGGCGCAGCACCGCGGCCAGCAGCACCAGCGCCACGATGCCCTGCACCGCGAAACAGGCCGCCACGATGCGGCCGCGATGGCGGCGGTCGACCACGTGGCCGGCCAGCAGCGCCAGCAGCAGCGCGGGAACGAACTGGTAGAGCCCGACGAGCCCGAGGTCCCAGGCGCTGCCGGTGAGTTCGTACATGTGCCAGCCGATGGCCACCAGCAGCATCTGCGAGGCCGCGGTGCCGAAGAGCCGCGCCACCCAGAGCCGCATGAAGGGCCGTTCGCGCCGGAGGTCGGAAAAGCTGGGTGCGGAAGAAACGGGAGCGGAGGCGGGAGCGGGAGACGGAGCGGGGCCGGACATTGCGTCGAGGATAGCCGAGCCCCCATGGGCCGCGCAGGGGCGCGGGCTCTCTACACTGCGCGCACCCATGCCCGATACCGATGCCCTCGCCGTCGTCCACGAAGACGCCCACCTGCTGGTGCTCGACAAGCCCGCGGGCCTGCTCTGCGTGCCCGGTCGCGGCGACGACAAGCAGGACTGCCTGAGCGCGCGCGCGATGCGGCGCTGGCCCGATGCGCTGGTCGTGCACCGCCTCGACATGGCGACCAGCGGGCTGGTGCTGATGGCACGCAGCCCCATGATGCAACGCGCGCTCGGCGACGCCTTCGCCGGCCGGCACGTGCACAAGCGCTACGAGGCGATCGTGGATGGCGCGATGCCGATGCGCGACGACGAATGGGGCGTCATCGATGCGCCGCTCATGGCCGACTGGCCGCGCCGTCCGCTGCAGAAGGTGGACCCGGCGGGCAAGCCCAGCCTCACGCGCTGGCGTGCGCTCGGCACGGCCGCGATGCCTTCAGCGGCAGGATCGATGGCCACGCACGTGCTGCTCGAGCCGCTGACGGGGCGTTCGCACCAGCTGCGCGTGCACCTGCTGTCGCTCGGGCACCCGATCCTCGGCGATGCGCTCTATGGCAGCGGCGCGGTTCGTGCGCGCGCGCCGCGCCTGCTGCTGCATGCGAGCGAACTGGGTTTCGTGCATCCGGCGACGCAGCAGCCAGTGCGCTTCTGCAGCGCGCCGGAGTTTGCGCTGGTCGATCTTTCGGTGCCGGCTACAGCGCGCCCTTGACCACGAGCACGGGCATTGGTGCGTCCTGCAGCACGCGCTGCGTGACGCTGCCGAGCAGCAGCTTCTCGATGCCGCTGCGGCCGTGCGAGCCCATCACGATCAGGTCGGCTGCGATCGCGATCGCGGTGTCGACGATGCCCTCGTGCACCACATGGCCGTCGATCACGCGCTGGTCGCTGTGCAGGCCCTCGGCCGCCAGCGCGGCCACGCCGCGCGCGAGCGCCGCATTGGCGCTGGCCGTGGCAGCGGCCAGGTATTCGTTCTGGCCGAGCGCATAGTCCGCGCCCACGCCGATGAATGGATAGTTGTCGATCACGTGGATCAGCGTGATCCGGCTTCCGAAAGCCAATGCCAGGCCGCTGGCCTTGCTGACGGCGAGCATGGAAGTTTCGGAGCCGTCGATCGGAACCAGGATGTGATTGAACATTGGCGGACCTCACTTTCGTTCGCATACAGACAGGCGCGGCTCGCACGGAGCCGGCCCTCGAATTTAACCCCTGTGCCGGGGCAGACACTGTAGGACTCGGACCAGCGGGATCAATCCCCCTGGAAACCCTCAGCGCGGCAGGTGACGACGAGCGTGTCGCGCCAGCCGGCGCCGCCCTCGTCGAGCGGCTGGATCGGCGTGGATTCGTGGATCACGCGCGCGTCGTCGAGCAGCAGCAGC
>CAMLCW010000353.1 GCA_946478645.1 uncultured Variovorax sp. | reverse complement strand
CCACGCAGTCGCCGGTGAAGATCACCCAGTCGGCGATCTCGACGCCGCTCACGAACGGCCAGCGCCCCGAGAGCCGGTAGCCGCCGTCGACCTTCACCGCCTTGCCGATGCCGGGAATCAGGATGCCGCTCAGCAGCACGTCGGGCGCCGGGCCCCAGACCTCGTCCTGGGCCTGCACCGGCCAGTTGGCGAGCATCAGGTTGTGCTGCAGGTTCTGCGCCAGGATCCACGCCGTCGAACCGCAACCGCGGCCGACCTCGCGCAGGATGTCGGCGCCTTCGACCAGGCCGCCTTCGGCACCCCCGTAGCGCTTCGGCTGCCACAGGCGCGCCAGCCCGGAGGCCTTCAGCCGCAGCCGCGTTTCTTCAGGGGGCCGACGCATCGCTTCGGTCGTCGGCGCCATTTCGCGCAGGAACGGAATCATCTCCCGCGCCCTTGCCACCAGTTCGGCGCCATCGAGATGGCTGTTCACGTTTTTCACCGGGTAGTCCATTGCACTGTCTCCTTGCTCAATATGGCTGGGTGGTTGCGGGATGAGGACGGGACCGGGTCGATTCGGTGGGTTCGACGGGGAAGTTCAATTCGATCGTGAGCCCGGAGGGGTCTTCGAAGAACACCTGATGCAGGCCCAGGCCCGGCACGGCGCGTTCGCGATAGGCGATCCCGCCCGCCTCCAGCCTTTCGCGGAATTCCTCGATGCCGTCCGCAAGGAAGGCCAGGTGATCGATCACGCCCGTGCCGGGTTCGTCATCCTTTCTCGCGCCCAGATAGGCGGCAAGACCATCGCCCGCGCCAGCGGTCCCGATCAGGTGCACCACGCCATGGTCCTGTTCATCTTCACCCTGGTAGAGCCAGGCGCCGGGAAAGTCGAGGCTGGGCCGGTAGCCCTCGCGCAGGCCCAGGATATCGACATAGAACCGCCTGGACGCATCGAGCTTCGATGTCCTGACAGAGTAGTGGCCCAGTTTTCGAACTGGCATATGACCTCTTTCTAATGATTATTTAATAAATTACCGAAGCAAGCATGCGTAACTTCCTCGCAGAGCTTGTGCTGTTTCCAGCCTTCTAACAGCAGCGAAAAAAGCCAAATTCGTCTTTTAAATGATCGTTTGATAAATAGTATCTCGAAGAACCTGCAGGTTGCAAGACCGGGAAAAACCCTTGGGCGGATACGCGCCGGCACTTGCCGGCGCATGGAGCCTTTGCTCTATGCGCGTGGTGCGGCGCGCCCGCGCCCGCGACTTTCCATGCCCGGCGGCAGGCCGAAGCCGTCGTCGGCGCCAAGCCCGGTGGCCACACCGAGCCGCGCCGCGAGGTGCGCGGCGTCGTAAGGCGCATGCACCTTCACGTCGTTGTCGAAGTAGCAGTACACGTCGCGCGGCTTGCGTCCCGCACCGCGGCGCGGGCCCGCGAGCCGTGCGTCTTTCACCTGGCGGCCGTGGCGCCAGGCGTCGATGCGTGCCGCCCAGCGGTCGAGCGCCGCGTCGTCATAACCGCTGGCGTAGAGCTCCTTGTCGCCATGCAGCCGCATGTAGACGAAATCGGTACACAGGTCTTCAAGCAGCGGCCAGCGCCCTGCCGTGTCGGCCACCACCAGCGCCACGCCGTGCCGGCGCAGCAAGGCGATGAACTCGGGGTTCTCGAAACTCGCATGCCGCACCTCGACCGCATGCCGCAGGCGCAGCCGCGCGGGCGCTTCGAGGAAGGCGCGGCCGTCGACCTTTTCGTCGTGCTGCCGCGCCAGTGCGAGGGCCGAACGGCCGTTGCGCGGCAGCAGCGAGAAGAAGTCGTCGAGCCGCTCGGCGTCGAACGCGAAGGTGGGCGGCAGTTGCCACAGGATCGGCCCCAGCTTGGCCCCGAGCGCGAAGACGCCTGACGCGAAGAAGTTGGCAAGCGGCGTGCGCACCTCCTTGAGGCGGAGGATGTGCGTGAGGTAGCGCGGCCCCTTCACCGCGAACACGAAGCCGTCGGGGGTGGCGTCGTGCCACGCCTGGTACGACTCGGGACGCTGCAGCGAATAGAACGAACCGTTGATCTCGATCGTGGGCAGCATGCGCGAGGCGAATTCGAGTTCCTGCCGCTGGGCCAGGCCCTCGGGGTAGAAGCGGCCGCGCCAGGGCGCATAGCGCCAGCCAGAGATTCCGATCCGCGTCTCGCCTTGCATGGTTCGCCGTTGTCGTCCGGCTGGCGGTAGGCGCGCGTAGGAAGATGCCCTGTCGGCGCGCCGGCCACGCCGCGGCCGCGACAATGGCGGGAACCGCACAGCCTGTGGCAATCTCCGAACCGTATGCAGACCCCCTATCGTTCGCCTTCCGCATCCCGGCGCCGCCTGTTGCGCGCCTTGGGCGCCGCCGCGGTCCTGCCGCTGCCGTTCTCGGCGCTGGCCGGCTTCAATTTCTTCACGAGCGAGTACACCGCGACCCGCGACGAGCTCCAGGCGCAGATCGCGAAGCGCTTTCCGGTGGCCGAGCGCTATGCCGAGATCTTCATGGTCGGCCTGCGCGATCCGCAACTGGGCCTCGATGCGCGCACCAACCGCGCCGCGATCACGGCGGTGCTGACGATCGCGAGCCCGCTGCTGGCAGCGTCGCCGGCCCAGGGGCTGGTGTCGGTCAGCAGCGCATTGCGCTACGACGCTGCCGCACGCGCGCTGCGGCTCGACCAGCCCAAGGCCGAGCGCCTGACGCTGCAGGGTGTGGAGGGCCGCGATGCGGAGCGGCTGCAGAGGATCGGCGCGCTGGTGGCGCAGGAGCTGCTCCAGGGGCAGGTGCTGCGCAGCTTCACGGCCGAGGAGCTCACGGTCGGACGCAAGACCTACGAGATCGGCGACATCACGGTGCAGGACGACGGCATCAAGGTACAGCTCAAATGACATCCCTTCTTCCGCGGCGTGCCGTGCTGTCTGCCGGCCTGGCCGGCGCGATGCTGGCTGCCGGCTGCGAGGCGATCCTGCCGCACGCCAAGCAGCACTTCGACCTGCAGGCGCACCGCGGCGGCCGCGGCCTGGCGCCCGAGAACACCTTGGCCGCGTTCTCGAACGCGCTCGACCTCGGCGTGACCACGCTCGAACTCGACATCGGGCTCACGGCCGACGGCGTGGTCGTGGTCACGCACGACACCCGGCTCAACCCCGACCACACGCGCGACGCCAACGGCGCCTGGCTCGCGCCGAAGAGCGGCCCCGCGGTCCGCGCGCTCACGGCGTCGCAGCTGCAGGCCTACGACGTCGGCCGCCTCAACCCGGCCAGCAACTACGGCAAGCAGTTCGCGCTGCAGCAGCCGCGCGACGGCGAGCGCATCCCGACACTGGCCGCGGTGTTCGACCTGGTGCGTTCGCGCGGCGCGAATGCGGCCACGGTGCGGTTCAACATCGAGACCAAGATCGATCCGACCCGGCCCGACGAGACCGCCGGCCCCGAACCGATGGTGCGCGCCCTCCTCGCGGAGATCGACAAGGCGCAGATGGGCGGCCGCGTCACGGTGCAGAGCTTCGACTGGCGCACGCTGGCATGGGTCGGCCAACTCGCGCCGCAAGTGCCGCGCGCCTACCTGAGCTCCGCGCGCACGCTCAAGGACAGCCGCTGGACGGCCGGGCTCGATGCCGCGGCCTTCGCCTCGACGCCACAGCTCGTGAAAGCCGCGGCGGGGGCCTCGCCGGCGCCCGTGAGCTGGTCGCCGGCGCACAGCGATCTCACGGCCGCGGCGATCCGCGAAGCGCAGGGCCTCGGCATGAAGGTGCTGCCCTGGACGGTGAACCAGCGCGCCGACATGTTGCGGCTCATGGACTGGGGCGTGGACGGCATCATCACCGACTACCCCGACGTGCTGCGCGACCTGATGCGCGAGCGCGGCCTGGCGCTGCCGCCGCCCGCAAAGGCCGCTCCGTGAACGCCGTGGCCGCAGGGCAGCTCGACGCGATCGCGGCGCAGCTCGAGGCGCTGCGAAACGGCAGTGGCGGCTCGGTCGCCGCGTTCTCGAACGACGCCCGCGCGAGCGCCGACCTGCTCGCCGGCCTGCCGCCGCGCTACGGCGAGGTGCTGCTGAACCTGCTCGACCGGCTCGAGTCGAGCGCGCTGTTCAGCGAAGAGAGCTGCTCCTTCAGCCAGAAGGACTTGCTCGACAACCTGCAGGTGTGGGTCGACAAGGCCCGCGCCCAATTCGACTGATGTCGCCGAAAGACTTCACCATGCAAAGACGCACCCTCTTGCTGCGCGCCGCCCCCGGGCTTGCGCTGGCGGCCACCGCCACCTGGCCGCTGGCCGCCCTGGCTGCCGCGCCGCTGATCGAGATCTGGAAAGATCCCAACTGCGGCTGCTGCCAGGACTGGGTCGCGCACCTCGAGGCGAACGGCTTCGCGACCCGCGTGCACGACGACGGCAACGGCGCCGCGCGCGCACGGCTCGGCATACCGGCCGCGCTCGGCTCGTGCCATACCGGGACGGTCGGCGGCTATGCGCTCGAAGGCCATGTGCCGGCGCGCGAGGTGCGCCGGCTGCTGCAGGAGAAACCCAAGGCGATCGGCCTCGCGGTGCCCGGCATGCCGATCGGCTCGCCGGGCATGGACGGGCCCGCCTACGGCGGCCGGCGCGATCCCTACGAGGTGCTTCTGGTGCAGGCCGACGGCCGCAGCCGGGTCTACCAGCACTACCGCTGACCCGGCGGCGCCGGTCAGCCGAAGCGTGCGGGGCTGAAGGCCGCGAGCGCTGTCTCGGCCGAAACGCCCGCCAGCAGTTGCGCCGCAAGCCGGCCGGTGCGCGCCGAGCCGCACAGGCCGACATGGCCGTGCCCAAAGGCGAGCACCACATCGCGGCTGGCCGCCGCGGGCCCGATGCACGGCAGGCCATCGGGCAGGCTGGGCCGGTGGCCGAGCCATTGCTTCACCTGCGCACTGCCGGCGTGCGCCTGTCCCACGGCGGGGAACATCGACAGCAGATGACGGCGCAGGATCTCGGCCCGGCGCCAGTCGGGCGCGGCCTCCAGCCCGCCGATCTCGACCTGGCCGGCCGCGCGCAGGCCGCCGTCCATCCAGTGCGCGATGAGCTTGCCGTCGGCCGCCATCGTCGGCGTCCGCGGGCCGGCCTTGGCACCTTCGACGACCACGTGGTAGCCGCGTTCCGATTCGAGCGGCACCGGCGAGCCCGCGGCCGCGGCCAGCGGCGCCGAGCGCGCCCCGGCGCAGATCGCCGCGGCGTCGCAGGCGATCTCGCCGGCCTCGGTCTGCACCGCACGCAGGCGCCCGCCCTCGATGCGGAAGCCGGTCGCACGCGCGGCGACGCGCTCGGCACCGGCGGCCTGCGCATGGCGCGCGAGTGCGGCCACATAAGCGCCGGGATCGCGGCAGTGCCGCGCCTCGGGCACGAAGATGCCGAGCGTGTAG
>CAMLCW010000352.1 GCA_946478645.1 uncultured Variovorax sp. | reverse complement strand
GGGTCGTCGCCGTTCACGTGCAGCACCGGCGCCTCGATCATCTTGACGATGTCCGAGCAGTACAGCGTCGAGCGGCTGTCGCGCGGATCGCTGGTGGTGAAGCCGATCTGGTTGTTGATGACGATGTGCACCGTGCCGCCGGTGAAGTAACCGCGCGTCTCTGCGAGCGCCAGCGTTTCCATCACCACGCCCTGGCCCGCGAAGGCTGCGTCGCCGTGCACCAGCACCGGCAGCACCTGCTTGCCCTGCGGGTCGGCGCGGCGGTCCATGCGGGCACGCACCGAGCCCTCGACCACCGGATTCACGATCTCGAGGTGCGAAGGGTTGAACGCGAGGCTCAGGTGCACCGGGCCGCCGGGGGTGGTCACGTCGGAGCTGAAGCCCTGGTGGTACTTCACGTCGCCGCTCGGCAGGTCTTCGGGCGCGGTGTGGTCGAACTCGGCGAACAGGTCGGCCGGCATCTTGCCGAGCGAATTGACCAGCACGTTGAGGCGGCCGCGGTGGGCCATGCCGATGACGATTTCCTGCACGCCGCGGATGCCGGCCTGGTTGATCAATTCGTCCATCGAGACGATGAAGCTCTCGCCGCCTTCGAGCGAGAAGCGCTTCTGGCCCACGTACTTGGTGTGCAGGAAGCGCTCGAGGCCTTCAGCGGCCGTCAGGCGGCTGAGCACGTGCTTCTTCTGCTCTGCCGTGAGCTGCGGGTTGGTGCGCGCGCTCTCGAGCTTCTGCTGCCACCAGCGCTTGTGGTTCTGGTCGGTGGTGTACATGTACTCGGCGCCCATCGTGCCGCAGTACGTTTCGCGCAAGGCATTGAGCAGGTCGCGCAGCGACATGGTCTCCTTGCCGAAGAAGGTGTTGCTGGTGTTGAACACCGTCTCGAGGTCGGCATCGGTGAAGCCGTAGAACGAGGGCTCGAGCTCGGGAATGGCCGGACGCTCGGTGCGCTTGAGCGGATCCAGATCGGCCCAGCGGGCACCGACATTGCGGTAGGCGGCGATCAGCTGCTGGACGGCCGTGCGCTTGCGGCCGAGCTCGGAGTCGGCGCCGCTTGCCTGGACGACCTTGGTCGTGCCCTGCTTGGCGCGTTCGGCAAAGGCGTTGATGACCGGCAGATGCGGCACGTCGCGCGTGTTCGAACCATCGACCGCGGGCACGTTCTGCAGCGCGTCGAAGTAGGTGCGCCAGTTGTCGGGCACGCTTCCGGGATTGGAAAGATAGTTCTCGTACATCTCTTCGACATACGGCGCGTTGCCGCCGAAGAGGTACGTGTTGCCCTGATACGCGGCATACGCCGAGGGCTTGGAGGAATCGCTCATGATCCGCTGACCTTCGCTTCCCTGCGGGAAGCATTAGCTGGTTGAGAAACCTTCCGCGACACGGCTGAACCGATTGGCGGATGCGACTGTGGCTGGGGAAGGGCCTGAGTACTTCGGCATTGTGCCACGTTCACCATCCGGCGGTATGCCGCAGTGACGCAAGGGCCACTTGCCGGCGGTCACGAAACTGAAAGCAAGCGCTGGATCTGCTGCAGCGTGGCGGGGTCGTCCATGGTGGTCAGGTCGCCGGGGTCGCGCTGCTCGCACACGGCCTGAATGGCGCGCCGCAGCAGCTTGCCGCTGCGGGTCTTGGGCAGCCCGCCCACGAAGCGCACCCGCGCGGGGCGCGCCAGCGCGCCGAGCTGGTCGGCGACCCGCTTCATGATCTCGCCTTCGAGCTTCAGCGCCGCGTCGGCATCGGCCAGTGCGGTGCCCTCGCGGGGCACGACGAAGGCCATCGCGACCTGGCCCTTGAGCGCGTCGGCCACACCCACCACCGCCACTTCGGCCACGCCCGGATGGCCGGAAATGCTCTCTTCGATCTCGCGCGTGCCCAGGCGGTGTCCGGCCACATTGATCACGTCATCGGTGCGCCCGAGGATGTAGAAATAGCCGTCCTCGTCGCGGATGCCCCAGTCGAAGGTCGAGTAGACCATCCTGCCGGGCACGCTCTTCCAGTAGGTGTCGACGAAGCGTGCGTCATCCCGCCACACGGTCTGCATGAAGCCGGGCGGCGTCGGGCCTTCGATGACCACGACGCCCTTCTCGTTGGCGCCGGTGAGTTCCTCGCCGGTCGCTTCGTGCAGGATTTTCACGTTGTAGCCGTACATCGGCACGCCGGGGCTGCCCAGCTTGCTCGGCTTGCGCTCCACGCCGTTGGCGATGGTGATGATCGGCCAGCCTGATTCGGTCTGCCAGTAGTTGTCGATGACCGGCACGCCGAGGCCCTCGCCGATCCAGCGGCCCGTAGGCTCGTCGAGCGGCTCGCCCGCGAGGAACAGCGCGCGCAGGCTCGACAGGTCGTAGGCCTTCAGCAGCGCCGGGTCCTGCCTCTTGAGCACGCGCACCGCGGTGGGCGCGCTGAACATCACCGTTACCCGGTATTTCTCGACCAACCGCCACCAGATGCCACCGTCGGGCTGCCGGTCGATGCCCTGCGTCGGCAGGCCTTCGTACATGAGGGTCGCCATGCCGGCGATGAGCGGGCCGTAGACGATGTAGCTGTGGCCCACTACCCAGCCGATGTCGCTGGTGCAGAAGTAGGTTTCGCCGGCGCGGCCGTCGAAGATGTGCTTCATGCTCGCCGCGAGCGCCACGGCATAGCCGCCCACGTCGCGCTGCACGCCCTTGGGCCGGCCGGTCGTGCCGCTGGTGTAGATGGTGTAGCTGATGTCGGTGGCGGCGAGCCATGCACAGGGCACCTCGGCGTCGAGATGCCGCTGCCGCAGTTCGCTCGCGAGATGGTCGCGGTCAGCGGTCAATGCCATGGGCGCCAGGCCGCGGTCGGTCAGCAGCACCGCGGAAGGCTTGTGCGCCGACAGGCGGATCGCCTCGTCGAGCAGCGGCTTGTACGCGATGACCTTCCCGCCGCGCGATCCGGCGTCGGCGCTGACGATCACTTTGGGCTCGGCATCGTCGATGCGCGAGGCGAGCGATCCGCTCGCGAAGCCACCGAACACCACGCAGTGGATCGCGCCGATGCGCGCGCAGGCCAGCATCGCGAACGCCGCCTCGGGGATCATCGGCATGTAGATCAGCACGCGATCGCCCTTTCCGACCCCGAGTTCGAGCAGGCTGGCGGCCGTGCGCTGCACCTCGGCATGCAGTTCGCTGAAGCTGTAGCTGCGCTCGGTGCCGGTCTCGGTCGAGACGAAGATCAGCGCCGGCTGGTCGCCGCGCGCGGCCAGATGGCGGTCGACGGCGTTGTGGCAGAGGTTCGTCGTGCCGCCGATGAACCAGCGCGCAAACGGCGGCTCGCTCGCGTCGAGGACCTGCTGCACCGGCGTGTGCCAATCGATCAACCGGGCCTGCTCGGGCCAGAACGCTTCCGGCGCCTCGATGGACTGGCGATGGAACTCTTCGTAGCGGCTCATCTGCATGTCTCCTGTGAATCTCGCGGCTTCGGTCTGTCCGCCGAAACTGAATTCATAATTATGGAGACCGATCTTGCGTCAAGCTGACAGCCGCCGCCATGCGTGCGGACCCTTGGCGGCGTCGCGAGCGGCTCAGCGAATCAGCGCGAGCAGTTCGGGAAAGGCCGGGTGCTCCGCAGTCCGCAGCCACTCGAAGCCCACCATCTCGGTGGTCACGAGCTCGGCGCCCGCCCCGGCAAGCCGGTCGAATGCCGCATCGCGGTTGCGCTCGGTGCGCGAGCTGCAGGCATCGGTCACGACCCAGACCTCGAACTCGTCCTCGAGCAGGTCGAGCGCGGTCTGCAGCAAGCAGACGTGCGCCTCGCAGCCTGCAATCACGATGCTGTTGCGCTCTTCGGCCGCCGCGGCCGGTTTCTGCAAATGCTTGGGCAGGCTCCGCGCATTGCCCTGCGGCGCCTTGGCCGGCGCGCGCAGCCATTCGCCGAGCCCCTCTTCCACGCCGCTGAAGTGCATCTTCGACAGCGTGCGCTGGCACAGCTGGCGCAGCGCCGGCAGGTTTTCGCCGAGCTTCGAGGGGTTGTGCTCCGTGCCGAAAACGGGCACCCCGAGCAGCCGCGCCATCTTGCCGAGGCGCACCGCGTTCTGCGCGACGGCGTCGGCCTCGAAGATCGCCGGCATCAGTTGGGCCTGATAGTCGACCAGCACGAGTTGGGATTGCGAGGCATCGAGCAGCATGAAACGGGGGCTTTCAGAAAAAGAATGGCATTGGAGTGGCTTGACCGTACCACCGAAAAACAGCACACCCCTAGACTCTGGCGGATGCAGATTTTCGCGGCCCGCTGCCACCTTTCGATTCTCAGCCTTTGCGCGGCCTTCGTGCTGGCCGGTTGCGGCGGGCTGCGCCCGTCCACCGTGCCGCTCGCGGCCACGCTCGAGAAGAGCCGCTGCACCGCGCAGGCCGACACGCTGATGGTGCTTTTGCCCGGGGCGTACTCGAGCCCGGACGAATTCATCCGCGAGGGCTTCGTCGATGCACTGAACGATAACCGGCTCGCGGTCGACGCGATGCGGGTCGACGCACACCTGGGCTACTACAACGACCGCAGCGTCCTCGAGCGGCTCGAGAAAGACGTCATCGCGCCGGCGCGCGCGAGCGGCTACAAGGCGATCTGGATCGTCGGCATCTCGGTCGGCGGCTTCGGCGGCCTGCTGTACGCACAGACCCATCCGGGAGAACTCGCGGGCGTCGTGGCGATCGCGCCTTATCTCGGCGAACGCACACTCGCCGCGGACATCGCCAATGCCGGCGGACTGATGCGATGGACCGGCCCTCTTGGTGCCGCGCCCGGCAGCGATCCAAAGCGGCCGAACGAAAACCAGCTGTGGCAGTGGCTGCGCGGCTATGCCGGGCACAGCGCCACCTTCGGTGCCCGCCCGCCGCTCTACCTGGGCTACGGGACGGACGACCGCTTCGCCTTCAGCCACCGGCTGCTCGCCGCGGCGCTGCCGCCGGAGCGCGTGTTCACCACCGAGGGCGGCCACGACTGGCCCGAATGGATGCGGCTCTGGCGCCGCATGCTGCCGACCCTGCCGCTGCCCGGCTGCGCGGGCTGAGGCACGCCGCTTCAGTTGGGTCGCAGCCGCAGCAGCTTGCCGTCGGATTCGTCGGTCAGCACATAGAGCCAGCCGTCGGGCCCCTGCTTCACGTCGCGGATGCGCGCTGCGCGGTCGGCCAGCAGCTTGTGCTCGGCCACGACCTTGCCGTCCTTCAGTTCGATGCGGTCGAGATAGCCGAACTTGAGCGAACCCACGAACAGATCGCCCTTCCATGCGGCGCCGTAGCGGTCGCTGGTCAGGAACGCCATGCCCGAGGGCGCGATCGAGGGCACCCAGTAGTGCAGCGGCTGTTCCATGCCCGCGCGCGTCGTGATGCCCTCGCCGATCTTTCCGCCGCCATAGTTTTCGCCATAAGTGACGA
>CAMLCW010000351.1 GCA_946478645.1 uncultured Variovorax sp. | reverse complement strand
TCGGGCGCGATGCCCAAGCTCGCCCCGGGTGCCTACAAGTTCGTGGTGGAAGCCACGCGTGAAGTGGGCGGGCGCGAGGTGGTGAGCCTTCCGTTCCAGTGGCCGCCGTCCGCCGCCACCGAATCTGCGGGCACCGGCAAGGAAGAGCTCGGCGAAATCAAGCTCCAGCTCAAGCCCTGACTCGCCCGCGCCCGGCCCTCCATCCCTTCATCGCCGCTTCCTCAAGGACTTTCATGACCCGCTTCATGCTGCGCACCACCGCCCTTGCCATCGCCCTGTCGGCGGCCTCGCTGGCCCAGGCCCACAATGCCTGGCTGCTGCCCTCGTCGACCGTGTTCTCCAAGGCCGACACTGTGACCGTGGACGCCGCTGTGTCCAACGACCTGTTTGTGGCCAACCATGCACCGCTTCGCCTCGAGGGCCTGCAGATCACCGCGCCCGACGGCAGCATGGTGAAGGCCGAGAACGAAGCCAAGCTCAAGCTGCGCAACGTGTTCGACGTGCCGCTCTCGGCGCCGGGCACCTACCGCATCGCCGTCGTCAATGCGGGCGTGTTCGCGAGCTGGAAGGACAAGGCCACGGGCCAGGCCAAGCGCGCGCGTGGCACGGCCGAGACCATCGGCAAGGAGATCCCGGCGGATGCACAGGAACTCGCCATCACGCAGTCGTCGGGCCGCATCGAGACCTTCGTGACGGTCGGCAAGCCTTCGCCGCTGCGGCTCACCGGCCAGGGGCTGGAGCTGGTCGCCTCGGGCAGCCCCACGGACCTCGTCAAGGGCGAAAAGTCCACCTTCACGCTCCACCTGGACGGCCAGCCGGCCAAGGACATCGACGTGACCGTGACTGCAGGCAATACGCAGTACCGCGACAAGCTCGAAGAGCACAAGCTCAAGACCGACGACAAAGGCCAGTTCAGCGTCACCTGGCCTAGCGCCGGCATGTACTGGCTCGACGCCAGCACGCGGGACGACAAGGTCACCGTGCCGCAGGCCAAGCAGCGCCGGCTGAGCTACGCCGCCACCCTCGAAGTGATGCCCTGACACGGCCTGGTGCCTTGGGCATTTCGTTCAGCACCTGGCGCGCGGGCGGCTATGCCAACGCGGCCACGCCGCGCGCGGCCGACCCCGCATCGCTGCAGCAGCTTGGCGGGGAAACGATGGGCACCACCTGGTCGCTGCGCTTCGACAACCCGCGCATGCTGCCGCTGGGGGAAGTCCGCGATGCCGTCCAGGCGTCGCTCGACCGCGTGGTCGCGCAGATGAGCCACTGGACGTCCGATTCGACCCTTGGCCGGTACAACCGGGCACCCGCGGGATCGACGCACCTGCTGCCGCCCGAGTTCGCACGGGTGATGGCCTGCGCGCTGCATTGGGCCGAGGCCAGCGGCGGCGCGATCGATCCGAGCGTCGGCCCGCTGGTCGCCTGCTGGGGTTTCGGTCCCGCCGCGCGCGCCGGCTGCAGCGGGGCCGTGCCCGATCCTCGCGCGCTGGCCGAAGCCCGTGCACGAACCGGGTGGGAGCGCCTGGCGTTCGACCCCGCGCAAGGCACGCTGCTGCAGCCCGGTGGCGCGGAGATCGACCTGTCGGGCATCGCCAAGGGCTTTGCGGTGGACCATGGCGTGGAGGCGCTGCAGGCGCTCGGCCTGGCCGACCTGCTGTTCGAAGTGGGCGGCGAACTGCGCGGCGCCGGGCGGCGCCCGGGCGGCCAGCCATGGCGCGTGCGCATCGACGGGCAGGCGCAGGCCGCGGGCAGCATCGCGCTCGCCGACATGGCGATCGCCACCTCGGGCGATCGCTGGCACCGGCGCGCGGCCGACGGCCGCAGCTGGTCCCACACCATCGACCCGCGTACCGGCGAGCCGGCGGCGCATGCGCTCGCCAGCGTCACGGTGCTGCATGCGCAGTGCATGCAGGCCGATGCGCTGGCCACCGTGTTGACGGTGCTCGGCCCGGACGATGGTTTCGCCTTTGCCGAGCGGCACGGCATCGCCGCGCTGTTCGTGCGGCATGGCGATGCGGCGACGCCGCCCGTCGTGCACGCCACGCGCAGCTGGCCGGCGGCGAGCGACGCCTCCCAAGCAGTGCAGGCATGATCGAGATGGCTTGGCGAGCGCTCGGCGCGAGCGCCACCGTGGCGGCCTACGCCGCGCTTTGCGCATCGATCTACCTGCGCGAGCGCCGCCGGCGGTTCGCCGTCGCGCGCGAGGCCGCCGAGCTCTCGGGCCGCGCCGATGCCGCCGGAACCCTCCACGACACCGACCCGGCGCCGGTGCTGGTGCTGTTCGCCAGCCAGACCGGCCAGGCCGAAGCCATCGCCTGGCAGACCGCACGGCAGTTGCGCGCGGCCGGCACGCCCAGCCGCGTCATGGAACTGAACGCACTCGACGCTAAAGCCCTGGCCGGCACGCGCCGCGCGCTGTTCGTGGCCAGCACCTACGGCGAGGGCGATGCACCCGACGGCGCGAGCGTGTTCGCCGAACGGGTCATGCCGTCACCGCCGCTCCTGTCGACGCTGCGCTACGCCGTGCTGGCGCTGGGCGACCGGCAATACGCGGCGTTCTGCGGTTTCGGCCGCGTGCTCGACGAATGGCTGGCCGCGGCCGGTGCGGTGCGCGAGTTCGAGCGCATCGAGGTCGACAACAGCGACCCCGCCGCGCTCGCTTCGTGGCACGCGCGCTGGGGCGGCGAAGCGGATGCCGCGGCAGAGGGTGCCACCGAATCCTTCTCGCCCTGGCGGATCGCGACGCGCGTGCTGCTCAACCCCGGCAGCGCCGGCGCACCCGTCTTCCAGCTGGGCCTGGTGCCGCAGTCGGGGCCGATGCCGCCCTGGTCGTCCGGCGACCTGGCGCAGGTCCGGGTGGCCGGCGATCCCGCGCGTCCCCGGGACTACTCGATCGCCTCCCTGCACAGCGACGGCGAACTGCAGTTGCTGGTGCGACAGGCCCAGCATGCCGATGGCACGCTGGGCGCGGCGTCGGGCCTGCTCACCTCCACCCTCGGGATCGGCAACACGGTGGCGCTTCGGCTGCGCGCGCACCGCGGCTTCCGGCTCGACGGCAACGAAAGGCGCCCGCTGGTCCTCATCGGCAACGGCACCGGCCTGGCGGGCCTGCGGGCGCACCTGCGCGCGTGCGCGGCGGCGGGCAGCCGCGGGCACTGGCTGGTGTTCGGCGAGCGCCAGGCGGCGCACGACTTCCTGTACCGCGACGAGATCGAAGGCTGGCAGGCCAGCGGGGTGCTGCAGCGCGTCGACATGGTGTTCTCGCGCGACCAGGAAGAGCGCCGCTACGTGCAGCACCAGCTCCTGCGCTCGGCAGAAGCCCTGGCGCAGTGGCTCGCGGCCGGCGCGGCCATCTACGTGTGCGGCAGCCTGCAGGGCATGGCGGCGGGCGTGGACGCCGCCCTGCGGCAGATCCTCGGCGATGCGGCCGTGGGCGAGCTTTCGGCCAGCGGCCGGTATCGCCGCGACGTTTACTGATTGGGGCCCTGATCGTTGCATTCAGGCAACGATTCGTCGAATGTTGTACATCCATTTCACATTCGACAACCAAAAGTGAACTGCGAATGAATATCATTCCCGGCGGTCTATCCGGATAGACCGACTCACCCAGCCAGTCGGCCCGTTTCTCCCAAGGAAAGTCGTTGCCAGGACACAGCCAGTCGAGTCCTCGCCGCCGCCACTTTCGGAGAAACATTCATGGCCTACATCAAAGCCCGCAAGCGCGCCGTTGCGCGCACCACCGCCCCGTTCTCAGGCGCCGCCGCTGCCGCAACGCTGATGGCCATCGCGGCCCCTGCCGCATTCGCCCAGTCCACCCTGCCGGAAATCCGGGTCCAGGACTCGTCGGTGGCCGACTACAAGACCGACACGTCGGCCAACGTCAAGTTCACCGCCCCGCTCGTGAACACACCCCAGACGGTGCAGGTCATCAAGGAACAGGTCATTCGCGACCAGGGCGCCACCACACTGACCGAGGCCCTGCGCAACAGCCCCGGTGTGGGCACCTTCTTCCTCGGGGAGAACGGGAACACGACGACCGGTGACGCCGTCTTCATGCGCGGCTTCGACAGCTCGAGCGCCATCTTCGTCGACGGCATCCGCGACCTCGGCTCCGTCTCGCGCGACACCTTCAACATCGAGCAGCTCGAAGTCGTCAAGGGCCCCGCGGGCACCGACGTCGGCCGCACCTCGCCCACCGGCCACATCAATCTCGTGACGAAGAAGCCCGGTCTCGAGAACAGCTTCTCGGGCTCGCTCGGCTTCGGCAGCGCCGACTTCAAGCGCGGCAGCATCGACTGGAACAGGGCGCTCGGCGGCGAAAACGGCATCGGCGCCGCATTCCGCCTGAACGCCGTGGCCGAAGACGCCGGCGTGCCGGGCCGCGATGTCGTCAAGAACAAGCGCTGGGGCATTGCGCCGTCGTTCGCCTTCGGTCTGAACAGCCCGACGCGCTTCTACTTCGACCTGGTGCACGTCAAGCAAAACAACGTGCCGGACGGCGGCGTGCCCACCATCGGCCTGCCGGGCTATGCGTCGCCCGACCCGAAGCGCGGCTACCTCAGCGCCGCGCATCGCGTCGACTCACGCAACTTCTACGGCACGAGCTCGGACTTCGACAACGTCAGCACCGACATGTTCACCGCGCGCGTCGAGCACGACCTGACGCCGGACGTCACGATCCGCAACACCACGCGCTTCGCCAAGACCCAGCAGGACTACATGCTCAACGCGTTCATGAGCAGCACGGCCAACCTCGTGACGCCCAACGCGCTGCTGCCGCTCGGCTGGACCGTCGCGCGCAGCCTTCCGACCAACAAGGACCAGGAAAACACGATCTTCACGAACCAGACGAACGTGAGCGCCAGGTTCAACACCGGCAGCGTCGGCCACAGCCTGAACGCCGGCCTTGAATTGATCCGCGAGAAGCAGGATTCGAACAGCTACTACGGTCCGAATGCACGCGTGTTCAACGTGCCCGGCATCACCAACAGTGGCGCCTGGCCCGCGGCCAACCTGTATGCGCCGAACCCGCACGTGTTCGGCTACAACCGCATCCAGAACGGCGCCACCGCCTCCGGCGAGACCACCACCATTGGTGCGTACGCCTTCGACACGGTGAAGTTCAACGAGCAGTGGATGCTCACCGGCGGCCTGCGCTTCGACCATTACTCCACCCGCTACGACGCGACTGCGCTGAACGCCACCAGCGGCGTGCTCACCCCGACCAACCTGAAGCTCTCGGACAACCTCATCTCGGGCAAGCTCGGCCTGGTCTACAAGCCGACCGCCAACAGCAGCGTCTACGCGGCCTACGGCACGGCCGCGCAGCCGCCGGGCGGCGCCAACTTCCCGCTGGCCGCCGGCGGCCCCGGCAGCCAGGCGGGGCGCGCCGC
>CAMLCW010000350.1 GCA_946478645.1 uncultured Variovorax sp. | reverse complement strand
GCCCGACCCCGTGTGCGGCATTGTCCTGCGGGCCGCGGTTGTCCAGGTCGATGCGCCCGCCCAGCGCGAGCACGATCTCGCGGCAGATCGCGAGGCCCAGCCCCGAGCCGCTCGCGCGGTCGCCGGCGGAGAAGGGCGCGAACAGGCGCTGGCGCAGCTCGGGCGAAATGCCCGGGCCCTGGTCGCGCACGGCCAGCACCGCCTCGGCACCCTCGGCACGCACGGCGACCGAGAGCGCAGCGCCCGGCGGGCTGTGCTTGATGGCGTTGTGCAGCAGGTTGCGCGTGAGCTCCTGCAGCATCCAGCGGTGCGCACGCACGGTGACGGGACGCGCCTCGATCGCGAGCTCGAAGTCGAGCGCCTTGTCCGCGATCAGCGGCGAAAGGTCGAGCGCGATCTGCCGCGCCACCTCGCCGAGTTCGAGCGGCACCGATTCGGGCTGCTGGCGCAACTGCTCGACCTTGGCGAGCGAGAGCATCTGGTTGGCGAGCGTGGTGGCGCGCTCGACGGTCTGGCTGATCTCACTGAACGCCTGCGCGGACGGCACGTCGCCGCGGCGCGCGGACTGCACCTGCGCCTTGAGCACCGCGAGCGGCGTGCGCAACTGGTGGGCGCTGTCGCGCACGAAGCGCTTCTGGTGGTCGAGCAGCCGCTGCAGCCGCCCCATCACTTCGGTGGTGGCGTCGACGAGGGGGCGCAGCTCGCGCGGCGCGTCGGGCGCATCGATGGGCGAGAGGTCGTCGGCGGCGCGCTTCTCGATGGCCTCGCCGAGCTGCCGCACGGGCCGCGTGGCGCGCTGCACCACGAGCACCGTCACGAACGCGATCACGCCCAGCAGCAGCAACTGGCGCCAGAGCATGTCGACGAGCAGCTTGCGCACCAGCGTCTCGCGCAGCTCCAGCGTCTCGGCCACCTGTACCACGGCCATGCCGCGGCCGCGCGCGCTGGCCACCGGCTGCAGCAGCACCGCCACGCGCACCGGCTGGTCGCGAAAGCGCGCATCGTAGAAGTCGACCAGCGCCGCGTAGGCGCCGCGGTCGGGAATGCGGCCGCGCCAGAACGGCAGCTCGGCAAAGCCCGAGACCATCTCGCCGTCGAGCGCCGAGACGCGGTAGAAAAGCCGGCTGCGGTTGTCGGCCTCGAAAGCCTCGAGCGCGGAATAGGGCACGATCGCACGCAGCCGCGCGGCGTCGTCGTAGCCCTCGACGTCGAGCTGCTCGCCGATGGTCTTGGCCGATGCAAGCAGGGTGCGGTCGTAGGCGGTGGTGGCCGCCGCCAGGCTCTGGCGGTAGAGGCTCACGCTGTTGATCACGATGAACAGCGCCACCGGCGCGAGGATGCCGAAGAGCAGCCTCGCGCGCAGCGACAGGGTCTTCTTCATGGCGTGGGTTCCGCCCGCAGCAGGTAGCCGAGCCCGCGCAGCGTCATCAGCGCGGTGCCGGTGCCCGCGAGCTTCTTGCGCAGGCGATACACCACCACCTCGATGGCTTCGTACTGCACGTCGGCCTCGCCCGGGAAAACGAGTTCGAACAGCCGCTCCTTGGTGACGGCGTGGCCGGGCTTCATCATCAGCGCCGTGAGCAGCGACAGCTCGCGCGGCGTGAGCTCGAGCACGACGCCGCGGTGGTAGATGGCGCCGCTCTCGGGGTCGTAGCGCAACTCGCCGACCTCCTGCGGGTTCAGGGCCGGGTCGGGGCCGGCGTTCTGGTGGCGCCGGCGCAGCGCACGGATGCGTGCCTCCAGTTCGTCGAGGTCGAAGGGCTTGGGCAGGTAGTCGTCGGCACCGGCATTCAGGCCGAGGATGCGGTCGCCCACGGTGCCGCGCGCGGTGAGCAGCAGCACGGGCGTGCGCAGCCCGCTCGCACGCGCCTGGGCCAGCACCTGCAGGCCGTCGAGGTTGGGCAGGCTCAGGTCGAGCGCGACCACGTCGGGCTCGAGCGCGCGCCACTGTTCGAGCGCCAGTGCGCCGTCGCCGCAGATGCGCACGTCGATGCGGCTGCGCGCGAGCGCGCGCTGCAGCGTGACCTGCATCGAGGGATCGTCTTCGACCAGCAACAGCTTCATGGGGGAGCGGGGGGCACAGGAGGTTCGGTGTTTTCCCCAGTTCGGTGGACAGCCAACTGACAGCGGGGCGGCGCATGATAGCGGCTCGGACCCGAGCCAGGGTTTCTTTTCCAGGAGACAACGATGCGTCGCGATACCTTTCTGAAGTCATTGGCCGCGCTGGCCGCCGCAGGTGCACTGCCGCTGTCGGCACGCGCCGCCGGCAACGTCAAGATGATGATTCCGGCCAACCCGGGCGGTGGCTGGGACACCACCGGCCGTGCGCTCGGCAAGGCCCTGACCGACGCCAAGCTGGCCGACACCGTCAGCTACGACAACAAGGGCGGCGCCGCAGGCGCGCTGGGCCTGGCCCAGTTCGTGAACGGCTCCAAGGGCGATCCGAACGCGCTCATGGTCATGGGTTCGGTGATGCTCGGCGGCATCATCACCGGCAAGCCGCCGGTGAGCCTTTCGCAGGCCACGCCCATCGCCCGCATGACCACCGAATACAACGTGTTCGTGCTGCCCGCCAACTCGCCCTTCAAGACCATGAAGGACGTGGTCGACCAGCTCAAGAAGGACCCGGGCAGCGTCAAGTGGGGCGGCGGTTCGCGCGGCTCCACCGAGCACATCGCCGCGGCGATGATCGCGCAGAAGGTCGGCGCCGATCCCTCGAAGATCAACTACGTGGCCTTCCGCGGCGGCGGCGAAGCCACGGCGGCCATCCTGGGCGGCAACGTCACGGTCGGCGGCAGCGGCTACAGCGAGTTCGCCGAGTACATCGCCGCGGGCAAGATGAAGGCCATCGCCGTCACCTCCGCGCAGCGCCTGCCCGGCATCAACGTGCCCACGCTCAAGGAGCAGGGCATCGACGTCGAGATCGGCAACTGGCGCGGCGTGTATGGCGCGCCCGGCATTTCCGCCGAGCAGCGCAAGGCGCTGACCGACATGGTGCTCGCGGCGCTCAAGAGCCCGTCGTGGGCCGAGTCGCTCAAGAAGAACGACTGGACCCCGGCCGTGATCTCGGGCGAGGCCTTCGCCAAGTTCGTCGACGACGACTTCGCGAGCCTGCGCGCGATCATGACCAAGTCCGGGATGATCTGACCGCGCCCACCCCCGAAGCGGCTCACTTCGTGTAGCCGCCTCCCCCTCGAGGGGGCGACACCGGCGGCCCGGCAGAGCCGGTTCCGCGGTGTTCTGGAAGAGGAATGGGGTCTGAATTTCCCCTGATTGCGGGAGCAAGAAAAATGACAACTCCGGATTCCGCGGCCTCGCCGCAGCCCGCGGCACCGTGGCCGCAAACCGTGGTCGGCCTCGGCGTGCTGCTGACCGGCCTGGCGCTCGGCTTCGGCGCCATCGGCATTTCTTCCGAAGCGGGCTACGGCGGCGTCGGCCCCAACTTCCTGCCCTGGCTGGTGTCGGTCGCGCTCACGCTCTGCGGCGCGTGGATCCTTTGGGAAGCGCGCACCGGCGGCTTCCGCGAGCTCGATACGCCCTCGGGCGCCGAACGGGCGTGCTGGCCCGGTTTCGTCTGGGTGTCGGCGGGGCTGCTGCTCAATGCGGCGCTCATCACCACGATCGGCTTCATCCTGAGCTGCACGCTGTGCTACCTGCTGGCCGTGCAGGGCCTGCGCCGCGCGGGCGGCCAGCCGGCAGCGAGCCGGCCGCGCACCTGGGCGGTCGACGTCCTGACCGGCCTCCTGATCTCGGCGCCGGTGTTCTGGATGTTCACCAAGTTCCTGGCGATCAACCTGCCGGGCCTGACCGCCACCGGATGGCTCTGACATGGAGATCTTCAACGCACTCATGGCGGGCTTCGGCGCCGCGATCACGCCCGTCAATCTCGTCTGGTGCCTGGTGGGCTGCGCCCTGGGCACTGCCGTCGGCGTGCTGCCGGGCATCGGCCCTGCGGTGGCGGTGGCGATGCTGCTGCCGATCACCGGCAAGGTCGACATCACGGCCTCGATGATCTTCTTCTCGGGCATCTATTACGGCGCGATGTACGGCGGCTCGACCACCTCGATCCTGCTCAACACGCCCGGCGAGACCGCGAGCATGGTCACCGCGATGGAAGGCAACAAGATGGCCAAGAGCGGCCGCGCGGGCGCCGCGCTCGCCACCGCGGCCATCGGTTCGTTCGTGGCGGGCACCATCGCCACGGTGCTGGTCACGCTGTTCGCACCCTTCGTGGCGGAGTTCGCGGTCAAGCTCGGTCCGCCCGAATACTTCCTGCTGATGCTGCTCGCCTTCACCACCGTGAGCGCAGTGCTCGGCAAGAGCACGCTGCGCGGCATGACGGCGCTGTTCGTCGGCCTCGCGGCCGGCTGCATCGGGCTCGACCAGATCTCGGGGCAGGGCCGCTATGTCGGCGGCATTCCCGAACTGCTCGACGGCATCGAGATCGTGCTGGTGGCGGTCGGCCTGTTCGCGGTGGCCGAGGTGCTGTATGCGGTGCTCTACGAGGGCCGCGTGGTCGAGGGCCAGAACAAGCTCAGCCGCGTGCACATGACCGCGCGCGACTGGAAGCGATCGATCCCGGCATGGCTGCGCGGCACCGCGATTGGCGCGCCCTTCGGCTGCATTCCGGCCGGGGGCACCGAGATCCCGACTTTTTTGAGCTACGCCACCGAGAAGAAGCTCGCGAAGGACGCCGAGGCCAGGGCGGAGTTCGGCACCAAGGGCGCGATCGAAGGCGTGGCCGGGCCAGAGGCCGCCAACAACGCCACCGTGACCGCGGCGCTGATTCCGCTGCTCACGCTCGGCATTCCCACCTCCAACACCACTGCGATCCTGCTCGGCGCTTTCCAGAACTACGGCATCCAGCCCGGCCCGCAACTCTTCACCACCTCGGCCGCGCTGGTGTGGGCGCTGATCGCCTCGCTCTACATCGGCAACGTGATGCTGCTGGTGCTGAATCTGCCGATGGTCGGCTTGTGGGTGAAGTTGCTCAAGATCCCGAAGCCGCAGCTCTATGCGGGCATTCTGATCTTTGCGACGGTCGGCGCCTACGGCATGCGCCAGAGCGCGTTCGACCTTTACCTGCTGTACGGCATCGGCCTGCTCGGCGTGGTGATGCGGCGCTTCGACTTCCCGACGGCGCCGGTCGTGGTCGGCATGATCCTCGGGCCGCTGGCCGAGGCGCAGATGCGCAATGCGCTGTCGATCGGGGAAGGGAGCACTGCGGTGTTCTTCCAGCGGCCGATGTCGATCGTGCTGGTAGTCGTCATCCTGGCGGTGCTGGTGTTGCCGCGGCTGGCCAAGCGGATGAGTGATCGGAAGAAGCTCGCGGTTGGTTGATTTTTGGGGTTGTTTTGCTTTCCGGGGCCGGGTCTCGCCCCGGCGGGCGACTCACTTTCTTTTGCTTCGCCAAAAGA
>CAMLCW010000349.1 GCA_946478645.1 uncultured Variovorax sp. | reverse complement strand
CCTGCACCGCCCGCGCCCGCAGCCGCGCATCGGGTGCCACCGCGACCGGATCGGTCACCGCCTCGAGCAGCGGCAGGTCGCTCGCCGAATCGGAATAGAACCACGAGCGTTCGAGCGCATCGAGCCGCGTGCCGCGCGCTTCGAGCCAGTGCGCCACGTGCGCCAGCTTGTGGATGCCGAAGCACGGGTCGCCGTCGATGCCGCCGTCGAGCGCGTCGCCGATCACGAGCGAGCGCGTGGCGAGCACGGCGGCCACGCCGAACACGCGGCCGAAGGGCTCGGCGATGAAGCGCGTGGTGGCGGTCACGATCGCGCAAAGGTGGCCGGCCTGCTGGTGTTCCCGCACGAGGGCCCGCATCTGCCAGGGCACGCGCGGTGCGACCTCGCGCTCGAATTCGTCGGCCCACTGCCGCAGCATGGCCATGCCGAAGCGCGCCAGCGGCGCGACGCTGGCGCGGTGCAGCTCGCGGATGTCGAGCGTGCCGTCGACGTACTGCTGGCAGTAGCCCAGGTAGACCGCCTCGGCATCCGCGGGCAGCGCTCCGCGCGCGATCAGGAAGCGCGTCCAGGCCATGCCGCTGTCGAACGGGATCAGCGTGTGGTCGAGGTCGAACAGCGCGAGCTGCATGCGCGCGGCCTGTTCAGGCGGTCGAAGGCTGCCGTGGCGGCAACAATGCCGCCGGCGCCTCGGCCGGCAGCAACAGCTGCGCCGGCAGCACGCCGCGCAGCGCATTGCACACCACGAGCTTCTGCGCCGCGCGCAGGTCGTCGAGCGAGAGGCTGCGCTCCTCGGCGAGCCAGATCGAGTCTTCCATCAGCACGCCGCGCATCACGCCCGGCAAGGCACCGTCGACCACGGGCGGCGTGCACCAGCGGCCGTCGATGCGCGCGAACAGCGTGCTGCGCCCGCCTTCGGCGAGCCGGCCATCGGCCGTGAAGAACAGGCTGTCGAACGCGCCGGCACGCTCTGCGGCGCGCACGCCGGCGTCGTAGTGCTGGCGCCAGGTGGTCTTGTGCGCCGCCAGCGGGTTCGCATCGGGCAGCCGCGCTTCGGCGATCACGAGCTTCACCGCGCCGGGTGGCAAGGGCGGCAGCGGCGAATGCGTGATGCCGATGCGCCCGCCGTGCGCGAGCGCCAGGCGCAGCCGCGACGGCTGGCCCGGCGCGAGCGCGGGCAGTGCGTCGCGCAGCGCCTGCAGCGCGGCCGCGCGGTCGAACGCGACGCCGAGCGCCTGGGCGCTGCGCGCGAGCCGCGCGAGATGCCGCTCGAGGTGGCGGATGCCCTCGCCCGGCGCGGCGAGCATGGTCTCGAACAGCTCGAAGCCGGGGTCGAGTGCGGTGAGGAAGCGCGCCTTGAGGCGGCATTCCTCGAACTCGTCGGCTGCGCGGCTGTCCTGCACGATGCCCGCGCCGATACCGAGCCGCAGCGGCCGCAGGCCCCGCTCGGGCGCGCCGAGCGTGAGCGTGCGGATCGCCACCGAAAGGCAGAAATCGCCGACGGCCTCGCCGTCGGCCGGCGCATCGACCCATCCGATGGCGCCGCAGTAGAGGCCGCGCGGCGTGCCTTCGAGCTCGGCGATCCAGTCCATGGTGCGGTGCTTCGGCGCGCCGGTGATCGAGCCGCAGGGAAACGCGGCGCGCAGCAGCTCGGGCATGCCGACGCCGGGGCGCAGCAGCGCCTCGACCGTGGAGGTCATCTGGAACACCGTGGCATAGGGCTCGACCGCGAACAGCGTGGGCACCTTCACCGAGCCGATGCAGGCCACGCGGCCGATGTCGTTGCGCAGCAGGTCGACGATCATCACGTTCTCGGCGCGGTTCTTCGCATCGGCCGCGAGCCGGCGCGCCGTTTCGCTGTCGGCCTCGGGGGCGCCGGCGCGCGCGGCGGTGCCCTTCATCGGGCGCGCGGTGAGCACGCCGCGCGCGTGGCGCAGGAACAGTTCGGGCGAGCACGAGAGCACATGCGTGATCTCGCCGCCCTCGGGCAGCGCGATCAGCGCGCCGTAGGCCACCGGCTGCCGCTCGCGCAGGCGGCGGTACAGCGCGACGGGCGAGCCGTAGGCCTGGCCGTTCAACCGGTAGCTGAAGTTGACCTGGTAGGTCTCGCCCGCGGCGATGGCGGCGTGGATGCGTGCGATGGCGGCGGTGAATTCCGCTTCGCCGATGCCGGGCTGCAGGTCCATCACGCCCGCGGGCTGCGCGGCGGCGGCGCTGTCGGGCTCGCATCGTTCGAGCCAGGCGCCGGCCTCGCCGGCCGAAAGCCGCGCACAGTCGCGGAACATCAGCACGCGCAGCGCCGCGCCGTCGCCGGGCGCAAGCCGCCGCTCGCCCGCGTGCAGCAGCCTGGCGCCCCATTCGTAGTCGGCCAGCAGCACCGCATGCAGCCCCTGGCGCAGGTCGGCATCCACGCGCGCCCATGCGGCGTCGAGGTCGGCCGCGTCGACGGCGCGATGCACGCGCACGAAGCGGGTGTACAGCCGGCTCGTGGGGCGGTCGGGCGTCGAGCCGCAGTCGTCGAGCAGTGCGAAGGAAGAATCCACGGTCAACTCCGGTGAGCCCTGGATTCTCACCGGCAGACGATGAGCTCGCCCTTGCCGTCGGCCGACAGGTCGCCGAGGTGGCGCACCATGCGGCGCGCCGGCAGGTCGCCGAAGCGTCCGCCGTGGCGCGCGAGCGCGCGCGCCAGCAACGCCCAGAAGACCGGCGTGGCGGTCGGGTTCGGCACGAAGGTGGGCGCCAGGGCCAGGCCTTCGGGCAGCGCCGCGGCG
Organism: uncultured Variovorax sp.; assembly: GCA_946478645.1. The sequence continues at coordinate 2,650 of CAMLCW010000349.1, read as the reverse complement.
CCCTCGGCGAAGACGATGCTGCCGCGGCGCATGCCGTAGCCCGCATGCGCGCCCGCGTGGCCGCCGAGCGCGATCGTGCCCGCGACCATGCGCGAACCCAGGAAGCCACCCGCATGGCCGTGGACCACCGCGGTGCCGCGCCGCATGCGGTCGCCGAAGCGCTCGCCGGCATTGCCGTGGACCACGAGGGTGCCGCCGCGCATGCCGTCCATGCTGCCGGGCAAGGTGCTGGCGGCAAAGTCACCGACGTTGCCGGCCACCTCGAGCCGGCCGCCGGCCATTTCGCAGCCGGCCAGCAGCCCGGCATTCCCTTCGATGCGCAGCGTGCCGCCGCGCATGCAGCCGCCCGCGTAGTGGCCCGCATGGCCGTCCACGCGGATGCGCCCTTCGGCCATCTGCCAGCCGATGCGGTCGAAGCGGTCGAGGTCGCCTTCGAAGCGCAATTCGCCCTCCTCCTCGCCCGGCGCGATGTCGAACAGCTCGGCCAGCGGCAGCGTCGCATTGCCATGGCCGACGGCGAGCCGGCCGACCTCTGCGGCGGACAGCGCCGCCAGCGCATCGGGCACGATGCCGCGCAGGTCGACGCGCACGGCGGGCGTCTGCCGCAGGCTGAACCGCCATCCGGTCATTGCGCATCCTCCGCCGCGAGAAGCGCATGCAGATGGAAATGGAACGGCCCCAGCTTGCCGCCGTAGTTGCCGGCCGAGATGCGCAGCAGCCCGCCCGCGGGCCCGAGGGCGATGCCGGCCGCCATGCCGACGCGCATGGCCGCGGCCACGTCGGCTTCGGACAGGCCGTCGATCACGATCTCCATCACGCAGCCGACCTCGCCCGCGAGGCCATCCTCGCCGGCCAGCTCGCTGTGCGCGACGAGGCCGACCAGGCTCGGGCAGAAGGCGTCGTTGGTCGAGGCGCCGAGCTTGGCATAGCGGCTGCCGACCTTCGAGCCCGACCGCACCACGCCGCCGGGAAACGGCATCACCACGTTCGGCAGCCGCTTCATCGCGGCCACGGCGGCCTCGGCCGCTGCGAGCGCGCCGTCGGTGTCGCGCGCGAGCAGCAGCAGGTTGCCGCCGCCCACGGCCTTGACCACCGGCGTGTCCTCCTCGGCCACGAATTCACCGTCCATCAGGGGCACGCGCCAGTAGCGCACGCCGTCGATCACCTTCGAGATCTGCCAGCCGTCGCCGAAGAAGCGCAGGTTCTTGCCGAGTGCCGCCACGTCACCCCCCGCCACCCGCGGCAGCCCGGCGAAGACCGCGGTCGTCGGGCAGGTCAGCACGCACTGGCCGACACGGCGTTCGAGCTGCTTGGCGAGTTCCTTGCCTGACATGGCGAACATCAGCACGCTCACGCCGGGCCGGCCATCGGGTGTCTCGTCGGCGCCGAGCTCGCGCTCGATGCCCGCCTCGCAGCCGCAGGCGATCACCGAGGTGGCGAAACCCGTGGCCGAGACCGCCGCGCAGCGCGCCCATTCGAGCGTGTGCGCGGTGACGAGGATGCGCGTGGCCTTCATCGGAAAGGCCTCGGCGAAGGTGGCGTCGACCGCCACGCCGTTGCGCTGCACGCGCGCCGCCTGCGCCGTCATGGCGCCGCCTGGAAGCAGGCGGCCGGCAGCAGGCGTCCGCCGTTGCAGCACTGGCACAGCTCGTCGTGGCCGATCGCCAGGTGGTCGAAGTTGACCGCGCCCTGCGCGGCCAGGTGCCGGCGCAGCCGCTTCTCGATGCCGCGGTCGTAGTCGGGCGCGACGAAGTGCGTGCCGCCCACCGGCACCGCGGTGATGCGCCCGGCGCGCGAGACCAGCACGCCGTCCTTGAACACGTAGGCCGGCGTGGCGAACATGGCTTCGCGGTCAACCTCGTCGCGGTACACCGCGATGTCGGCCGCCGCGCCCGCGCCCAGGTGCCCGCGGTCGTGCAGGCCGAGCAGCCGCGCCGGGCCGGCGCGCGTCATGATCGCGATCTCGTAGAGCGAAAGCTCGCGCGCGATCGAGCGCAGCGCGGCCTCGGCCGCCACCTCGGGATGCAGTTTCGCGAGCTGTGCCTCGCGAAAGCCGCGGTCCATCAGCAGCCGGATCAGGTGCGGATAGCTCGTGAACGGCCCGCCGTTCGGGTGGTCGGTGGTGAGCACCACGCGCCACGGGTCGTTCGCGAGCAGGAAGATCTCGAGCCCGATGACCCACTGCAGCGCGTTCACGTAGCTCTGCTCGCGGTAGCGGAACGGCACCACGCCGCAGCCGGCCTCGCATTCGATGTCGGCCCCGATCCACTTGCGCGGATCGGCCAGGCCCGACTGCGCATGCTGGCGCATGGTGTCGCCCGAGGCCGTGACGGTCTGGCCGAACATGATCTGGCCCACGTCGATGCTGATGTTGGGGTTGGCGTTGACCGCCTCCGCGAGCTGCAGCGCGGCCGACGAGAACTTCTTCGGCCCCTCGGTGCCGTAGGCATGGAACTGGATGTGCGTGAGGTGCGCGGGCAGGCCTTCGAGCGCGGCGATGGTGTCGAGCGTCGACTGGATGTTGCCCGCCACCCCGAGGTTGCTGCCGTGGATGTGCAGCGGATGCGGCACACCAAGCTCGCGCAGCGCACGCGCCAGCGTGTGCACCACCTGCCGCGGCGTGACCTGCCAGTGCACGTGGTTCTCGTCG
>CAMLCW010000348.1 GCA_946478645.1 uncultured Variovorax sp. | reverse complement strand
ATCACGGCGGGGTTGCGCGGATCGTCCTCGGGAATGCCCGCCTCGACCTTGCCGACCAGGTCGGCGCCGACGTCGGCGCCCTTGGTGAAGATGCCGCCGCCGAGCCGCGCGAAGATCGAGATCAGCGAGGAGCCGAAGGCAAAGCCGATCAGCGGGTTCAGCAGCGCCGAGAGGCTGCGGTCGGGCGTGAGATTGCCGTTGCCCGCGAGGAACCAGTAGAAGACCGAGACGCCCAGCAGGCCCAGGCCCACCACCAGCATGCCGGTGATCGCACCGCCGCGGAACGCGACGTCGAGTGCCGGGCCGATGCCCTGGGTGGCCGCCTGCGCGGTGCGCACGTTGGCGCGCACGGAGACGTTCATGCCGATGAAGCCGCAGGCGCCCGAGAGCACGGCGCCCACCACGAAGCCGACGGCCGTGGTCACGTCGAGGAACAGGCCGATGAGGATGGCCAGCACCACGCCGACCACCGCGATGGTGGTGTATTGCTTGGCGAGGTAGGCCGAGGCGCCGGCCTGGATGGCGGCCGCGATCTCCTGCATCCGGGCATTGCCCGGGTCCTTGGCGAGGATCCAACTTCGGGCCCAGAAACCGTAGCCCACGGCCACGAGGCCGCAGACGATGGCGAGGATGAGGGGGGCGTTGCCGATCATGCTTAGCTTCTCCATTCGTTCGTTGTGACTTGTGGAGACGGAAAGCGCAGGCCCGGGCGTGCGTGCAACGCGTACGGGACCGTGTTTTCCGCCGCGTTGCTTCCTCGAAGCTCGCTGCACCTGGGTGCGGAGCCGATTGGCCAACGGTGGCAATTTACAGGCAAATGCACAAACGTGTGCGACCGGTCCGTGACGCGGAAAGTAAACTTCGGGTTTGTCCTCATCCCTCAGATACTTTTCAACTACTCGACAACGACATGGCCTTCGACAAAGTTTCCCCCGGCAAGAACGTTCCCGATGACTTCAACGTCGTGATCGAGATCCCCATGAACGCCGACCCGATCAAGTACGAGGTCGACAAGGAGTCGGGCGCGATCTTCGTCGACCGCTTCATGACCACGGCCATGTACTACCCGGCCAACTACGGCTACGTGCCGCAGACGCTGTCCGGCGACGGCGACCCGGTCGACGTGCTGGTGATCGCGCCGTACCCGCTGCTGCCCGGCGTGGTCGTGCCGTGCCGTCCGCTCGGCATCCTGATGATGGAAGACGAGGCCGGCGTGGACGGCAAGGTGCTGGCCGTGCCGACCGACAAGGTGCTGCCGATCTACAGCCACTGGAAGTCGGTGGACGACGTGAACCCGATGCGCCTGAAGGCCATCAGCCACTTCTTCGAGCACTACAAGGACCTCGAAGTGGGCAAGTGGGTCAAGGTGCTCGGCTGGGAAGGCATCGACGCCGCTCGCAAGGAAATCGTCGACGGCATCGCCAGCTACAAGAAGTAGCCGCCGGCATTGCCACCGGGCCGTGCTGCTCAGCCGGCCTTGAACGGACTGCGCTCGCCGAGGTGGTCCATGTAGTTGTCGATGCCTTCGCCTTCGCGCTCGAGAAAGCGCTCGACCGCGTCGGCGAACGCGGGGTGCGCCAGCCAATGGGCGCTGGTGGTCTTCACCGGCATGAGCGCGCGGGCCATCTTGTGCTCGCCCTGGGCGCCGCCCTCGAAGCGGCCCACGCCGTGGTCGATGCACCACTGCAGCGGCTGGTAATAGCAGGCCTCGAAATGCAGGCAGTCGACCCGTTCCAGCGCCCCCCAGTAGCGGCCGTAGGCCACCGTGGCCGTGCCATCGGCGTGCGCGGCCAGCGCGATCAGGCTCGATGCGATCGGCCGGCCCTCGCGTTCGGCCACGAACAGCAGCCAGGCGTCGGGCAGGGTGTCGGCCATGCGCTGGAAGAAGTCGCGCGTCAGGTAGGGCGGGTTGCCGTGCTCACGGTAGGTGCGCGCATAGCAGCGGTAGAAGAAATCCCAGTCGGCCGGCGCAATGTCGGCGCCGCGCGACCAGCGGAACGTCACGCCCGCGTCGGCGACCTTGCGGCGTTCCTGGCGGATCTTCTTGCGCTTGTCGTGCGACAGGCTCGCGAGAAAGGCGTCGAAGCTCGGGTAGGCCGCGTCGCCGCTCACGGCGGGGGGCGCGTTGGTCCAGTGGAACTGCACCGTGTTGCGCAGCATCAGGCCCGCTTCGGCGCAGGCTGCGATGTCTGCGTCGGCGCCGAACAGCAGGTGCAGCGACGAAAGCTCTTCCTGCTTGCACCAGGCCACGAGCGCCTGCACCAGCAAGGTGCGGCTTGCCGCATCGCGCGCAAGGAGGCGGGCGCCGGGCACCGGCGTGAACGGCACCGCCACCACCGCCTTGGGATAGTAGGCGAGGCCATGCTGCTCGTAGGCGTTGGCCCAGGCCCAGTCGAACACGTACTCGCCATAGGAATGCGCCTTGACGTAGGCCGGGCAGGCCGCCATCAGCACCTCGCCGCGCCAGAGCGTGACGAAGCGCGGCGTCCAGCCGCTTTCGGGCGAGGCGCTGCCGCTCTCGTGCAGGGCGCTGAGGTATTCGTGGCGCATGAAGGGCGACGGCTCGTCCTGGCTCGCGAGCAGCGCGTTCCACTCGGTCCGGCTCAGGTCCGACGGTGACCCCAGCACCCGAATGACATAATCGTTCAAGCGTTTTTCTTCCTTCCGTATGACGCGTTACCCTATCACCAGCCAGTTCAACGAAATCGCCGGAGCGCAGAAACCATGAAGCAGATCACCGCCATCGTCAAACCCTTCAAGCTGGAGGACGTGCGCGAGGCCTTGGCCGAGGTCGGTGTCACCGGCCTCACGGTGACCGAGGTGAAGGGCTTCGGCCGCCAGAAGGGCCACACCGAGCTCTATCGCGGTGCGGAGTATGTGGTCGATTTCCTGCCCAAGATGAAGGTCGAGGTCGTGGTCAACGAAGGCGACGTCGAGCGCTGCATCGAAGCCATCGTCAGCTCGGCGCGCACCGGCAAGATCGGCGACGGCAAGATCTTCGTCACGGACGTGGAGCGCATCGTGCGCATCCGCACGGGCGAGGAGAACGAAAACGCCGTCTGACCGCCTGTTGGCCGGGGCTGGTCGGCGCCTCGCTCAGAGGTTCTCGGCCAGACGGTCGCCGCGCGGGTGCAGCGGCACTTCGGCACGCAGCGCCGCCAGCAGCTCGCCGGCGTCGGTGCCGGTGCGGATGAGTTCCATCTGCCATTCACCCATGAAGCCTTCGCGCACGCTGTGCGCCAGAAAGCCGAGCAGGCCGTCGTAGTAGCCCGCTGTGTTGAGAATGCCCGTGGGCTTGTCGTGGTAGCCGAGCTGGCGCCAGGTCCAGATCTCGAACAGTTCCTCGAAGGTGCCGATGCCGCCGGGCAGCGCGACGAAGGCGTCGGCGCGTTCGCCCATCATGGCCTTGCGCTCATGCATGGTGTCGACCACGTGCAATTCGTCGCAGAGCGTGTTGGCCAGCTCGCGGTCGACCAGGGCCTTGGGGATGATGCCGACGACGCGTCCGCCGGCTTCGCGGGTGGCTTCGGCCACGGTGCCCATGAGGCCGGTCCGTCCGCCGCCGTAGACCAGCTGGCCGCCGTGGCGGCCGATCCACTGGCCGACGGCTTGCGCCGCCTTCGAGAACTCGGGCCGCTCGCCGGGGCGCGAGCCGCAATACACACAGATCGAGAATTCAGGGGTCGTCATCGCGCCATCATGCCTTGGACAGCGGGCGCTTTCATGACGCGAAGCGCTGCCACAGCGCGGCAAGCCAGATCGCGCCGCAAAGGGAGAGCGAGAGCAGCACCGCGGCGCTGCCCATGTCCTTGGCGCGCTTGGAAAGATCGTGCCATTCGGGACCGATGCGGTCGATCGCGGCCTCGACCGCGGTGTTGAGCAGCTCCACGATCATCACCAGGATCGCGCTGCCCGCGAGCAGCGCCACCTCGACCCAGTTGCGGCCGAGCCAGAACGACGCCGGAATCATCACGATGGCCATGATCGCCTCCTGGCGGAAGGCCGGCTCGCTCCAGCCAGCCCTCAGCCCGTGCAGCGAGATCAGCGTCGCGTGCCAAACGCGGTCGAAGCCCTTGCGGGCTTTTTGCGGATTGACGGCGGGATCGGGGCGCTTGGATTCGGGCACGGCACTCATCGGCGGCTCAGCGGCTTGGAGGTGATGAGCCGGGTGCCGGCCCAGGCGTCGTGCCAGAACTGGCGCTCGGGGTGGAAGCGCGCCAGCAGGGCCCAGACGGCGACCCATCCGAAGATCAGCACTGTCGATTCCCCGCCCGAGAGCTTGAAGGGCGCAATCGCCGCGAGCGGCGGCAGGAACCAGAGCCAACTCAGCAGGTAGCGCACGAGCGCGCGGCCCTGGGTCAGCGGGCGTCCCTGCAGGTCGACGACGCGGATGTTCCAGGTCTTCATGGCCAGCGTCTGGCCGCGGGTCCAGAACCAGACGAAATAGACGCCGAAGACCACGAAGAGGAAGGCCTGCAGCAGGTGGCGGCGCTCATCCATGGCGTCGCGCATCTGGCCCAGCGTGCTGAACAGCCAGCCCGCGACGAAGACCACCGCGAACAGCAGCATGCCCTCGTAGAGCCAGCAGGCCATGCGCCGCCACAAGCCGGGCACTTGGGCGGAAGGGGCGCTGGACGAAGGAACTGCGGGGGAAGAGGAGTGATTCGATTCCGAAGTCTCGGAAGAATTTGAAGCCATCGAAGCCTTGGAATTCAGGGGGGCGAAGGCTGCTCGACGGCAGGGCCTGCGGGAGTGGACGACGACGGCACGAGCACTTGCGCCTCGGCCGGAATGGGTGGGGACGCCGGCGCACTGCCCCCGAAGGAGGGCGCGGACACGGCCGCCGCCGGCACCGCGACCGGGGCAGGCAAAGGAGGCGGTGCCAGCAGGATCCGCGGCGTGTGCTGCCCCGTGGGTGTGATCGCCGGCACAGTGACGAGCTTCTGCGCCGGAACCGGCCGCACCGGGATGGCAGCGCCTTGCGGCCTGGCAGGCGCGCGCTCGGCGAGCCGGCGTTTTTCTTCCTCGCTCAGCGCCTGGTATTGCTCCCACTTGGCCTTGCGCTCGTCGACCGGCACGCGCTTCACCTCGGCGAAGTTCAGGCGCGCCTGGGCCCGCTGCCGGTTGCTCAGTGCGGCCCATTCGATCATCCGGCTGTGCAGGGTGGTCTGGTCATCGGCCGACATCTTCGCGTAGTTGCGTGACAGCGCAAGCCATTTGCGCTTGTGCCCGGCATTCAGCGCGTGCCAATGGGAGGCCAGCGGCTGCAGCGCTTGCTGCTGTTCGGCCGTGAGCTCGTCCCAGGCGGGACGGGTTGCCTGTGCGGTCTTCGAGGCGCCGGCGGGCGCTGCCTGCGCCGCGCCGCGCCCCCGGAGATCGGAAGAGCACACGTCTGAACTCCAGTCACGACGAATGATC
>CAMLCW010000347.1 GCA_946478645.1 uncultured Variovorax sp. | reverse complement strand
CGCTCGGTGCCGGTGCGCTGCTGCAGCTGGCGGTAGTCGGCTGCCGAGGCGTCGGGCGGCCGCAGCCTTGCCTGCGGCGCGGCCGGATAGCGCGCGTCGTACAGATGCACGTGGCAGTCGCAGGCGCCGGCAGGCACCTCGACGGCCGTGCGTCCGCGGCCGGCCGAGAACGGCGCGGTCGGGCCCTGGTCTTGCGGGATGGCAGCTGCCGGCATGCGGGCCTCAGTCGATCTTGGCGCCCGAGGCCTTGACGATCGCGCCCCAGCGCTCGCCGTCGGTGCGGATCAGCGAGGCGAACGCGTCGGGCGTGCCGGGCATGACTTCGGCGCCCTGGGCCGCGAGCTTCTTCTGCACCTCGGAGGTGAGCAGCGCCTTGTTGAAGGCGGCGTTGAGCTTCGCGATCACGTCCTTGGGCATGGCGGCCGGGCCGGCCACGCCGAACCATGTGACCGCCTCGAAATTCTTGTAGCCCGACTCGGCCAGGGTCGGCACGTCGGGCAGGTCGCGCGTGCGCTTCAGCGAGGTCACGGCGAGCGCGCGCAGCTGCCCGGTCTTGATCTGCGCGATCAGCGTGGGCACCGATGAAACGTACATCTGGATCTGGCCGCCGACGAGGTCGGTCAGGCCCTGTGCGGCGCCCTTGTACGGAATGTGCGTGAACTGCACGTCGGCGGCCTTCTGGAACTGCACGGCCGCAAGGTGCGCGACCGTGCCGTTGCCCGAACTCGCATAGTTGAGCGCGGTCGGCTTGGCCTTGGCGGCCGCAACCACGTCGGCGAGCTTCTTGTAGGGCGAGCTCGACGAGACCACCAGCACCAGCGGCGCCGAGGCGACCAGGCCCACGGCCGCGAGGTCTTTCACCGGGTCGTAGGGCAGCTTGGCGTAGAGCGTGGGATTGATCGCGAGGTTGCTGGTCTGGCCTAGCACCAGCGTGTAGCCGTCGGGCGCGGCCTTGGCTGCGGCATCGACGCCGATGTTGCCGCCCGAGCCGGGCCGGTTGTCGATCACGATCGACCAGCCCTCCGAGGTGGCGACCTTGTTCGCCACCTCGCGCGCGATGATGTCCGTGCCGCCGCCGGGCGGGAAGGGCACCACGAGCCGGATCGGGCGTGAGGGATAGGCCTGCGCCAGGGCCATGCCCGAAGCGAAGAGCAGGGCAAGGCCGAGGGCCGAGCGACGATGGATGGAGCCGGGGCTCGTGTTGCGCATGGGTTTGTCTCCGTTCGATGGTTCGTTCCTGGTCCGCGGACGGTGCGTCCGGGGGCATGGGGCGACTGTAGGAGCGCGTTTCATTCCATACAATGGTGGTCCACGCAATGGACCATGGACCGCTGTGCGAAACACATCACCCACTTTGAAACGCGCCGCCGCCGTGATCGAGGCGCCGCGCGAAGCCGATGCCGAGGCCAGCGGCGGCGTTGCCGCCGTTGCACGCGCACTGCAGCTGCTCGATGCCTTCGGCATGCAGGACGAACAGCTGTCGCTGGCCGAGCTCACCCGGCGCAGCGGCATGCACAAGACCACCGCGCTGCGGCTGCTGCGCACGCTCGCGGCGGCCAAGTACGTGGTGCAGCGCGATGACGGCGGATGGCGCCTCGGCCCCGCTGCGGGGTGGCTCGGTGCGCGCTACCAGGCCAGCTTCGATGCCAACAACGTGGTCGAGCCGATGCTGCTCGCGCTCTCGCAGGCCACCGGCGAGAGCGCTGCCTTCTACGTGCGCGAGGGCGATTCGAGAACCTGCCTGGCACGCGTGGAAGGCCCGCAGCCGATCCGGCATCACGCCCGCATGGGCGCCATGCTGCCGCTGGAGCTGGGCTCACCAGGCCGCGTGATCCTCGCGTTCTCGGGTGCGCCCGGCAGGCTCTACGAGGAGATCCGCAAGAAGGGCTTCCACTACTCGATCGGCGAGCGCGAGAAGAATGTCGCGACCGTCTCGGCGCCGGTGTTCGGGCTGCGCTGGGCGCTGCTGGGCTCGGTCTGCATCTCGGGGCCCGCGGACCGCCTGCCGAAGCCGAAGCTGATCGGCCTCGCGAAGACGATCATGAAGGCCGCCAACGAACTCTCGTACGCGCTCGCCGGCAGGCCGACGGCGCAGACACCGGCGGTGGTGTCGACCTGGCATCCGTAGCCGGGAGCGAACGCCGGCGTGCGGCTGCGCATCGGCGTGTTGCCGTGCTCAGCCCAAGGCGACCGGCATCCCCAGCAGCATCTGCGCCATGCCCTTGCCCATCGGGTCGGGCCGCAGCGAGCTCGGGCCGCCGCCGTCCAGCGCGCCCGTCAGCAGGAAGTTGAAGGCATGAAGGCCCGGCACCTCGTAGCGCGTGACGCTGCCGCAGACGAGGTGCGCGAGATGCGCGCGCACGCGTTCGGGCGTGAGTTCGCGGCGCAGCAGCGCCAGGTCTTCGGGCCGGCGCGCGATCACGGCGATGTTCGAGGTGTCGCCCTTGTCGCCGGAGCGTCCGTGGGCCAGCGTGATGAGCGCCGCGGTGCGCGCACTCGGTGGCGGTGCGGGCGCGGCATCGTCGGGGCCGGCGCTCGGTGCAGCATTCCCGGCCGGCACGGGCTCGCCGCCGCAGGGAATCTCCACCATCTCCTCGGCGCCTGCGATCACCACGCGCGGCGCGGGCAACCGGTGCTTCGCCACCAGGCAGGAGAAGAGCCGGAAGCGCGGCTCGACCGCGGCGCGGCCGTTGAGGGTCAGCGCGCTGCCGCTGGTGGTGCCGGGCGCGAACGAGACGCCGGGCGCGCGCGCCTCGCGTGAAAAGATCTCCAGCGCCTCGGCCCGCGCATGGGTCACGGCCACGCGCGCGACCGCCTCGCGTGGCGCGAACGCGGCGGCATGCGGGCCGTAGCTGTCTTCGGCGCCGAGCACCGTCACCAGCGTCTTGTCGAAATCGCCGAGCGCCTTTTCGTCGAGCAGCGTGCGCACGCGCGCCAGCAGTGCCTCGCCGGTGCGGCGTGCCTTCGGCACCGCATCGATACCGAACACCGACACCTGCGCGGTGCAGCGCCAGCCCTGCTGCCAGGTGGCCGACAGCTTGTAGGTCGGCGGCGGTGCCATGCCGCGCGCACCCGCCACGCGCACCCGGTCGGGGCCCGCGGCCACCGCGGTGACTTGCGTGAAATCGCAGACCACGTCGGGCAGCACGTAGCGCGAGGGATCGCCCACTTCGTAGAGGATCTGCTCACTGACCGTGGCCGGCGTCACGCAGCCGCCCGTACCCGGCGGCTTGGCGACGACGAAGCTGCCGTCGGCCTCGCATTCGAGGTAGGGGTAGCCGATGTTCTCCCAGCCGGGCACCTCGGCCCAGTCGGTGAAGATGCCGCCGGTGGCCTGCGCGCCGCACTCGAGGATGTGGCCGGCCAGCGAGCCTGCGGCCAACTGGTCGTAGGCATCCGCGGCCCAGCCGAATTCATGCATCAGCACGCCGAGCGTGGTGGCGCTGTCGACGATGCGCCCGGTCACCACGATGTCGGCGCCCCGGTCGAGCGCGCGCGCGATCGGCAGCGCGCCCAGGTAGACGTTCGCGCTGTCGATGCCCGCGGGCATCGGCGTGCCCGCATAGAAGTCGAGCGTGCCTTCTTCGGCCAGCGCCGGCAGCAGCGGCAGGCTGTCGTCGCCCTCGATGAAGGCGACGCGCGGCGTGCAGCCCAGTTCGCTTGCGAGCGCCTCGATGGCCGCTGCGCAGCCGCGCGGGTTGAGCCCGCCGGCATTCGCCACCAGCCGGATGCCGCGCTGCATGCACTGCGGCAGGATCTCGCGCAGCGTCACCTCGACGAAGTCGCCGGCATAGCCGAGCGCGGCGTCGCGCTTGCGTGCCTGCGCGAAGCTCGACAGCGTCATCTCCGCGAGGTAGTCGAACACGAGGTACTGCATGCGCTCGACGCTGGCAAGCTGGCGCGGCCCGAGGATGCTGTCGCCGATGAAGGCGCAGGCGCCGCCGATCTTCACGGTGCGGGGTGTGGATGTCATTGTTCGCAAGCCCTAGTCGAGCGTGATGTCGAGCTGCCGGATCACGTCGCCGTTGACCTTGGCTTCCGCGGCGATGAAGCGCGCCAGCTCCGCCGGGGTGCCGCCCACGGGCTCGGTGCTGATGGCCGCGAGCCGCGCGCGCAGTTCGTCGCCCTTCATCACGGCCGCGATCTCGGCGGCCAGCTTGTCGATGATCGCGCCCGGCGTGCGTGCGGGCGCCAGCACGCCGGCCCAGGCATAGGTCGCCAGCTCGGGATGGCCGAGCTCCTTGAGGCTCGGCACCTCGGGCAGGAGCGGCGAGCGCTCGTGCCCCGTCACCGCCAGCGCCGCGAGGCGGCCCTGGCGGATGTGCGGCCCCATTGCGGAGATCGCGTCGAACATGAAGCCGACCCTCCCGCTGACAAGATCGGTGGTCGCGTCGCTGGTGCCTTTGTAGGGCACGTGCATGGCGCCCTTCATCGCGGTGGCGCGCGCGAAGCGTTCGCCCAGCAGGTGCGCGGCCGAGCCCACGCCGCTGCTCGCAAAGCTCTGCGGCGCACCGGCGTCGCGGCCGGTACGCACCAGGTCGTCGAGCGTGCGGATGCCGGGGCGCGCGGTCACCAGCACCAGCGAGGTCCGCGTCAGCTGCGAGACCGGCACGAGATCGGCCGGTCGGTAGGGCAGGTTGCGGTAGAGCGACTGGTTGTTGGCATAGGCGCCGATCGCTACCAGCAGCGTGTAGCCGTCGGGTGCGGCCTTGGCCACGAGCTCGGTGCCCAGGATGCTGTTGGCGCCGGGCTTGTTGTCGATCACGATCGGCTGGCCGAGCCGCGCCGACAGCGCCTTCATCACGTCGCGCGCAATGATGTCGGTGTTGCCGCCGGCCGGGTAGGGCACGACCACGCGGATCGGGCGGCTGGGCCAGGCGTCTTGTGCATTGGCCGTGGCGGCGGCGCCCAGCAGGCCCGCCAGGGCGAGGCTGGCCACGCGCAGCACGGCGCGTGCCCGGGGAGCGAATGTCGGCATGTCTCTTTGTCTCTGTGTCATTCATGTGCGTGAGGTGCGCATCGATTATGGAAATCGCGTGTGCCCGCGGCCAGTCCTATCATGGGGTTTTGCGATAACCGTTTGGAATCGGACCATGCAGCTCAAGGACCTCCAATGGTTCAGGATCGCCGCCGACCTCGGCAACCTGCACAGCGCCGCCGACGCGCTTGGGGTGACGCAGCCCGCGCTCTCCAAGGCGATCCAGCGGCTCGAGACCTCGCTCGGCGTGCGGCTGTTCGAGCGCACGCCGCGCGGCATGGCGCTCACGGCCATCGGCCATGCCTTGTATGCGCGCAACCTGCAGCTCGGCCAGCTGGTCGACGACATCCACAACGAGGTGCAGGACCTCAAGACCGGCCAATTGGGCGAGCTTCGCGTCGGCACCGTGCCGGCGATCGTCGAATCGGTCATGACGCCCGTGTTCGCGTCGTTCC
>CAMLCW010000346.1 GCA_946478645.1 uncultured Variovorax sp. | reverse complement strand
CAAGGACCTGAAGGTGCAGAACGTGCTCGCCGAGAGCTACGAGGTCTCGAAGGACGGCCTGGTCTACACGATCAAGCTGCGCTCGGGGGTCAAGTTCCATGACGGCACCGACTTCAACGCGGAAGCCGTGAAGTTCACGCTCGAGCGCGTGCTGAACCAGGACAACAAGCTGCTGCGCTACAACCAGTTCAACCGCGTGAGCAAGGTCGAGGCGGTCAACCCGACCACGGTGCGCATCACGCTGAAGGAGCCCTTCGGTCCTTTCATCAACTCGCTGGCCCACGCATCGGCCGCGATGATCTCGCCCACCGCGCTCAAGAAGTGGGGCAACAAGGACATCGCCTTCCATCCCGTGGGCACCGGCCCGTTCGAGTTCGTCGAGTGGAAGCAGACCGAAGCGGTCAAGGCCAAGAAGTTCGACGGCTACTGGAAGAAGGGCCATCCGAAGGTCGACACGGTGCAGTGGAAGCCGGTGCTCGAGAACAACACGCGCGCCGCGATGCTGCAGACCGGCGAAGCCGACTTCGCGTTCCCCATTCCCTACGAGCAGGCCGAGCTGCTGAAGAAGAGCGACAAGCTCGAAGTGGTGGCCACGCCCTCGATCATCGTGCGCTTCCTGGCTTTCAACATGCAGCACAAGCCGTATGACAACCCGAAGGTGCGCGAAGCCATCGGCTACGCCATCAACAAGGAAGCGCTGGCCAAGGTCGCGTTCGGCGGCTATGCCTTCCCGGCGCAGGGCGTGGTGCCGCAGGGCGTGAAGTACGCCGTGAAGATGGACCCCATTCCCTACGACCTGAAGAAGGCCAAGGAACTGATGAAGGAAGCCGGCTACCCGAACGGCTTCGAGTCGGTGCTGTGGAGTGCCTACAGCAACACGACGAGCCAGAAGACGATCCAGTTCGTGCAGCAGCAGCTCGCGCAGATCGGCATCAAGCTGCAGGTGCAGGCGCTCGAAGTGGGCCAGCGCGCGGAGATGGTCGACTCGTGGCCCGATCCGAAGACGGCCAAGGTCCGCATGTACTACACCGGCTGGTCGTCGTCGACCGGTGAAGCCGACTGGGCCCTGCGCCCGCTGTTCGCCTCGGAAGCCTGGGCACCCAAGCTCAACAACATGTCGTTCTACAAGAACGAGGTGGTCGACAACGCCATCGCCAAGGCGCTCGTGACGGTGGACGACGCAGAGAAGGCCGCGCTCTACAAGACGGCGCAGGAACAGATCCGCAAGGACCTGCCGCGCGTGCCGCTGGTCACCGAGCAGAACCTGTCGGCGCATGCCAAGCGGCTCTCGGGCGTGCATGTGATGCCTGACGGCAACATCAACATCGACGCGATCTCGACGAACTAACCCACCCCCGAAGCGGCTCACTTCGTGTAGCCGCCTCCCCCTCAAGGGGGCGACACCAGCGGCCCGGCAGAGCCGGTTCCGCGGTGTCTCCCGAACGGGCTGCTCCTATGCTGAACTACTTTCTCAAACGACTGCTGGGCCTGATCCCCACGCTGCTCATCGTGGCGGTGCTGGTGTTCCTGTTCGTGCACATGCTGCCCGGCGACCCGGCGCGCCTGGCTGCCGGACAGGACGCCGACGACCAGACGGTGGCCATGGTCCGCGCCGAGCTCGGGCTCGACAAGCCGCTGCCGCAGCAGTTCGCGAGCTTCTTCACCCAGATGCTGCAGGGCGACTTCGGCACCTCGATCCGCACGCGGCGGCCGGTGTCCACCGAGATCGCCGAGCGCTTCTTCCCGACGGTGATGCTCACGATCACCAGCATGATGTGGGCGGTGATCTTCGGCATGGGCATCGGCATCGTCTCGGCGGTGTTCCGCAACCAATGGCCCGACCGCATCGGCATGACGCTGGCGGTGTCGGGCATCTCCTTTCCGGCATTTGCACTCGGCATGCTGCTGATGCAGATCTTCTCGGTCCAGCTCGGCTGGCTGCCCACGGTGGGCGCCAGCACCTGGCAACACTACATCCTGCCCTCGATCACGCTCGGCGCCGCAGTGGCCGCGGTGATGGCGCGCTTCACACGCGCATCGTTCGTCGAGGTGATCCAGGAAGACTTCGTGCGCACGGCACGCGCCAAGGGCGTGCGCGAGCGCGTGGTCATCATCAAGCACTGCCTGCGCAACGCGCTGATCCCGGTCGTGACGATGATGGGCCTGCAGTTCGGCTTCTTGCTGGGCGGCTCGATCCTGGTCGAGGCGGTGTTCAACTGGCCCGGCCTCGGCCGGCTGCTGGTCGACGCGGTGCAGATGCGCGACTACCCGGTCATCCAGACGCTGGTACTGCTGTTCTCGCTCGAATTCATTTTGATCAACCTCGTGGTCGATGTGCTTTACGGCTTCATCAACCCGACCATCCGCTACAAGTGAGGCACGCGCCATGACGCAAGCGACCGGCGCTCCCGCCGAAACACTCGTCCCCGCCACCGAGCCGGTGGCCACCGTCCAGACCGCGGGCAAGGTCCGCACGCCCTGGGGCGAATGCTGGCGGCGCTTCAAGAACCAGCCGGTCGGCCTGGTGGCCGCGGCCTTCGTGCTGCTGCTGGTGCTCGTCGCGGTGTTCGCGCCCTGGATCTCGCCCTACGACGCCGAGAACTTCTTCGACTACGACATGCTGAACACCGGCCCCTCGGCCGCGCACTGGTTCGGCGTCGACCCGCTCGGGCGCGACATCTTCAGCCGCATCCTCGCGGGCACGCGCATCTCGCTGATGGCGGGCTTCCTGTCGGTGCTGGTCGGCGGCATCGTCGGCACCACCTTCGGCCTGCTCGCGGGCTACTACGAAGGCTGGTGGGACCGCATCGTGATGCGCATCTCCGACGTGCTGTTCGCGTTTCCGGGCATCTTGCTCGCGCTCGGCGTCGTGGCCATCCTCGGCAGCAGCATGACCAACGTGGTGGTGGCGGTGTCGGTGTTCAGCGTGCCGGCGTTCGCGCGGCTGGTGCGCGGCAACACGCTGGTGCTCAAGCAGCAGACCTACATCGAGGCCGAGCGCAGCATCGGCGCGTCGGACTGGACCATCATCGTGCGCCACATCCTGCCGGGCACGATCTCGTCGATCGTGGTGTATTTCTCGATGCGCGTGGGCACCTCGATCATCACGGCCGCGAGCCTCTCGTTCCTCGGCATGGGCGCGCAGCCGCCCACGCCCGAATGGGGCGCGATGCTCAACGAGGCGCGCGCGGACATGGTCACCTCGCCCCACGTGGCGCTGTTCCCGAGCCTGGCGATCTTCTTCACGGTGCTGGCTTTCAACCTGCTGGGCGATGCGCTGCGCGACGCGCTCGACCCGAAGATCGACCGGCAATAGCCGCTGCACGAATGGCCTTGAACGAATCGACGGACGCTCTGCCCTTCATCGGCCGCCTGCCGGCTGGCTCGCGCGACGCAATCAGCGACGTGCCCGGCGTCACTGTCGGCCACCGCACCTTGGACGACGGCCCGGTGCAGACCGGCGTCACCGTGGTGCGCCCGCACGCGGGCGACCCGTTCCGCGACAAGGTGCCGGCCGCGGCCGTGGTGCTCAATGGCTTCGGCAAGAGCGTGGGGCTGGTGCAGGTCGATGAGCTCGGCCTGCTCGAGACGCCGATCGCACTGACCAACACCTTCTCCGTCGGCACCGTCGCTACCGCGCAGATTCGCGACTGCATCGCGAGCAACCCCGAGACCGGCCGCGCACTGCCGACGGTGAACCCGCTGGTGTTCGAATGCAACGACGGCTTCCTCAACGACGTGCAGCGCATGGCCGTGACCGAGGCCGACTACCTGCAGGCGCTGCAAGGCGCCGGCCCCGACTTTGCGCAGGGCTCCGTAGGCGCAGGGCGCGGCATGTCGAGCTTCGGGCTCAAGGGCGGTATCGGCAGTGCGTCGCGCTGCGTGCCCGCGCAGGATGGTGTTTCTTCCCACACGGTGGGCACGCTGGTGTTGGCGAACTACGGCCGCCAGCCGCAACTGCTGCTTGCGGGCCAGGCTGTGGGCGACCGGCTCGCCGCGCTGCAGGCGGCGCGCGACGCGGCAGATGCGGCCGAAGACGTACCCGAAAAGGGCTCGATCATCATCGTCGTCGCCACCGACGCGCCGCTCGACGCGCGCCAGCTGCGCCGCCTTGCGCTGCGCGCGGGCGCCGGCCTCGCGCGCACCGGCTCGGTCTTCGGGCACGGCAGCGGCGACATCGTGCTGGCGTTCTCCACCGCCTACACCGTGCCGGGCCAGGCCGACCGCCCGATGCCGGCGGTGCCGATGCTGCACGACGCATGCCTCGATCCGCTGTTCCAGGCCGCGGCCGACAGCACCGAACAGGCGATCCTGCATGCCCTGTGGCGCGCCACCACCGTGACCGGCCGCGACGGCCACCGCCGCGAGGCATTGGCCAACCTGCTGCCCGCCGCCCTTCTTTGAAATAGATTGGTCGATTGACATGAAAGTCCTGATCTCCACCGACATCGAAGGCGTCGCCGGCGTCTACCACCCCGAGCAGGTGCGCCCCGGCAACCCCGAGTTCGAACGCGCCCGCCTGCTCATGGCGCAGGAGGCCAACGCAGCCATTGCCGGTGCCTTCGACGCGGGCGCGACCGAGGTGCTGGTCAACGATTCGCATGGCGGCTTCCGCAACATGCCGCCCGACGTGCTCGACCCCCGCGCCCAGGTGGTGCAGGGCAAGCCGCGCTACCTGAGCATGGTTGCGGGCGTCGAGCACGGCGGCGTGGACGCGCTCTGCATGGTCGGCTACCACTCGCGCGCGCAGGGGCGCGGCATCCTCGCGCACACGATCAACAGCTTCGCCTTCGCCAGCGTGTCGCTCGGCGGGCAGGAACTCGGCGAGGCCGGGCTCTATGGCGCGCTGGCCGGCGAATACGGCGTGCCGGTGGTGATGGCGAGCGGCGACGACGTGTTCATCGACGAAAACCGGGCGCTGTTCCCGCAGGCGGTGTTCGTCGAGACCAAGAAGGCGACGGGCAACACCAGCGGCGTGTCGCTGTCTCCCGAGCGCGCGCGGCGCGCGATCCGCGAAGGCGCGAAGCGCGGCGTCGAGTCGCGCGTGGCGGCCAAGCCGCTGGTCTTCGCAGGACCGCAAACGGTCACGCTGCGCGCGCAGTCGCCTGCGCTTGCGGACCTGTTCTGCCAGTGGCCCGCGTTCGAGCGGCTCGACGGGGTGACGCTGCGCTTCACGGCTGACTCTGTCGAAGCGGCGGTGCGGATGCTGAACTGCTGCTCGGCGATGTCGTCGATGTTGCGCTGAGCTGTTGCGAAACACGCCGCGTCTCGGCGCAGCCAGAGGGGATTGGGGGACCGACGGGCCATCGCTGCGCTCGGCCCTCTTTCCCCTTCCCTCTCCCTCTTGGAGAGGGTCAGGGTGAGGGCTGGCGGCGTTGGCAGAAGCGCGCTCGATCTATCGCAGTCGCCCTCACCCCAACCCTCTCCCAGAGGGAGAGGGAGTAATAC
>CAMLCW010000345.1 GCA_946478645.1 uncultured Variovorax sp. | reverse complement strand
GCTGCAGAAGTAGGCGGCCAGGGCCGGCCGGCGTGCCTCAGGAGGGCGCGCCGGCTCGAACGCGCATGAAGCGCGCGAAGCGCGGCAGCCCGCTCGCATGGGTGCCGTTGTAGCGGTAGGTGACCCAGGTGCCGAGGGCGGGCGGATGCTCGCGCTGGGCGTCGGTCAGGCCGCTGCCGAGCCTGAAGCGCTTGCCGTCGGGCGTCTCGACCAGCAGCGCGCCGAGCCGCCCGGCATGCCGGCCCTTGCCGCCGATGTGCCCGACCACGCGCGCCTCGGCGTCCTCGTAGCTCTTGACCTTCAGCAGGTCGTTGTTCCGCTCGGCGCGGTAGAGCGAACTGCCCCGGTGCAGCATGAGGCCTTCGCCGCCCATCTTCTCGGTCTTGGCGAGCAGTGCCTGGAGCGCGGCATGGGTGGTGGCGCGCTCCTGCGGCACGAGCACCACCCAGGGCGCGCCGGTGATCGGCAGCAACTGGCGCAGCGCTGCGAGGCGAGCGGTGAAGTCGCCGCCATGGGTCGGCAGGTCGAACACCATGAAGCGCATCTCGCGCCAGGCCACGTCATTGGGGGTCTGACTGCGCACGGTCGAGGCCGCGCGCTCGAACTGCCCGCGGCCGGCCCAGAGTTCGCCGTCCAGCGGCACCCTTGGCAGCGGCGCGGTGAACCAGGCCGGCGCCATGACGGCTTCGCCGCCGCGGGTCCAGAGCCGCTGGCCATCCCAGAAGCCGCGCAGGCCGTCGTATTTCTCGCTCACCCAGTAATCGTCGAGCGACATGCCCGGCCGGTAGACCCCCGCAAGCATCAACCGCGGCGCGCCGTCGTTCGCAGCCGCCGCGGTGCGCGCCGCGAGCGCGCCGATGCCGGCGAGCAGCAGCGCGCGTCGAGTGAGGGGGAGGTGGGGCCCCATGGCGGCGATCCGGCCTGGCAGGAAGAAGGACCGGCTTATTCCGCCATGCCCGGGACCACCCGGCTGAAGCCGCCGTCCACGTAGGTGATCTCTGCGGTGACGCCGCTGGACAGATCGCTCAGCAGGAAGGCGGCCACGTTGCCGACCTCTTCGATGGTCACGTTGCGGCGGATCGGCGAAGCGTCGGCGACGGCCGAGAGGATCTTGCCGAAATCCTTGATGCCGCTCGCGGCCAGCGTCTTGATCGGGCCGGCGCTGATGCCGTTGGCGCGCATGTCCTTCGGGCCGATCGCCGCCGCGGTGTAGCGCACCGACGCTTCGAGCGAAGCCTTGGCGAGGCCCATGGTGTTGTAGTTGGGCAGCGCGCGCTCGGCGCCCAGGTAGGTCAGCGTGAGAAGGGCCGACTTTGGATTGAGATAGGGCAGGGCCGCCTTGGCCATGGCCGGGAAGCTGTAGGCGCTGATGTCGTGCGCGATGCGGAAGCCCTCGCGCGAGAGGCCGTCGAGGAAGTCGCCCGCGATGGCCTCGCGCGGTGCAAAGCCGATGCTGTGCACGAAGCCGTCGAAGGTGGGCCAGGTCTCGGCCAGGTCCGCGAACAGCTTGTCGATCTGCGCGTCATCGCCCACGTCGCAGTCGAAGATCAGCTTCGAGCCGAAATCGGCCGCAAACTCGGTGATGCGGTCCTTGAAGCGTTCGCCCACGTAGCTGAACGCCAGTTCGGCGCCCTGCGCGTGGCACGCCTTGGCGATGCCGTAGGCGATGGAGCGGTTGCTCAGCACGCCGGTGATCAACAGTTTTTTGCCGGAAAGAAAGCCCATGGATCTGCCTCTTGAAAATCTTGGGCAGAATTCTCGCATGCGAGGTTGGCTGTTTTTTTTCTTGGCGCTCTCGGCGGCCCCCTCCTGGGCTGCCCATGCCTACGCGCAATTCGGCGACATCAAGTACCCGCCGGGTTTCACCCATTTCGGCTACGTGAACCCCGGCGCCCCGAAAGGCGGCGAGTTCAGGCTCGTGCCGCCGACGCGGCCGACCAACTTCGACAAGTTCAATCCGTTCACGCTCAAGGGCACGGCGCCTTCGGGCATCGGGCCGATGATGTTCGAGAGCCTGATGACCGGCAATTCGGAGGAGCCGACCACGGTCTACGGCCTTTTGGCCGAGGACGTGGAAGTGGCCCCCGACCGGCTGTCGGCCACCTTCAGGCTCCATCCGAAGGCCCGCTTCAACGACGGCTCGCCGGTGCTCGCGGCCGACGTGGTCCATTCGTTCGTGACGCTCACCGGGCCGCTCGCCTCGCCGCAGTTCAAGACGATCTATGCCGAGGTGCGCAAGGCCACGGCGCTCGGCGAGCGCCGCGTGCGCTTCGACTTCGCGAGCCCGAACCGCGAGTTGCCGCTGGTGGTGGGCGGCATGCCGGTCTTCAGCCGCGCGTGGGGCGCGGGCAAGCCCTTCGACCAGGTCGTGACCGAGGTGCCGATCGCATCCGGCCCCTACCGCCCCGCGAGCGACCGCCTCGGCCGCGACATCACCTATGTGCGCCGCACCGACTACTGGGGCGCCGAGCTGCCGGTGCGCAAGGGCTTCTTCAACTTCGACCGGATCGTCTACAAGGTCTACCTCGACGAGACCGCGCGCTTCGAGGGGCTCAAGGCCGGCGAGTTCGACTTCATGCGCGAGTTCACCTCACGCAACTGGGCGCGCCAGTACAAGGGCAAGCAGTTCGACAGCGGCGAGATCGTCAAGCGCGCTTTCGAGAACCAGAACCCCGGCGATTTCCAGGGCTACATCTTCAACACCCGCCGCGACAAGTTCAAGGACGTGCGCGTGCGCGAGGCGATCGGCCTCGCGATGGATTTCGAATGGCTCAACCGGCAGCTGTTCTACGGCCTCTACAAGCGGGTGCACGGCTACTTCCCGAACAGCGAGTTCCATGCCGAGGGCTTGCCCAAGCCCGACGAACTGGCGTTGATGGAACCGCTGCGCGCCAGGCTCCGGCCCGAGGTGTTCGGGCCTGCTGCCGTGCCGGCGAGCACCGAGCCGCCGGGCAGCCTGCGCGGCAACCTGCGGCGGGCGAGGGCGCTGCTGGCCGAGGCCGGCTGGACCTACCGCGACGGCGCGCTGCGCAACGAGAAAAACGAAGCCTTCGCGATCGAGTTCCTCAACGACCAGCCTTCGCTGATCCGCGTTGCCACGCCGTTGCAGGCTTCGCTGAGGAAGCTCGGCATCGCGCTGAGCTTTCGCACCGTCGATTTCTCGCTCGCGCAGCAGCGCATGGACAACCACGACTTCGACATGACGACACGGCGCATTCCGGGCAGCAGCGCGCCGGGCGGCGAGCTGTTCGAGCTGTTCGGCTCGAAGGCGGCCGAAACCAACGGCTCGGCCAATGCATGGGGCATCGCCGACCCGGCGGTCGACGCGATCATCGGCAAGGTGGTCGCGGCCACCACGCGCGGTGAGCTCGCCACCGCCATGCGCGTGCTCGACCGTGTGCTGTCGCACGGCCACTATTCGATCCCGATGTATTACGGCAGCGACTTCCTGATCGGCTACCGGCCCGCCGGCGTGGTGCTGCCGCCGACCATCCCGCCGTACTACGATGCGGGCGACTGGGCCCTTTCGACGTGGTGGGCCTCGCCCGCCAACAAGTGAACAGAGACGCATCTCCCCCGGAATGGCCAGCTACATCCTCAAACGCCTGCTGCTGATGATCCCGACGCTGCTGGGCGTGCTGCTCATCACGTTCACGGTGATCCAGTTCGTGCCGGGCGGGCCGGTCGAGCAGATGGTGGCGCAGCTGCAGGGCCGCGACTCGGGCGGCGAGCGCTCGGCGGCTGCCGGCGCCGGCTACCGCGGCCGCCAGGGGCTCGACCCGCAGCGCATCGAGGAGATCAAGAAGCTCTACGGCTTCGACAAGCCCGCGCACGAGCGCTTCTGGCAGATGCTCAAGTCGTTCGCACGCCTCGACCTCGGCGAGAGCTTCTACCAGCGCAAGGCGGTCTGGGAACTCGTCAAGGAAAAGCTGCCGGTGTCGATCAGCCTGGGGCTTTGGACCTTCTTCATCAGCTACCTGATCGCGGTGCCGCTCGGCGTGGCGAAGGCGGTGCGCGCCGGCTCGCGCTTCGATTTCGTCACCACGCTGATCGTGCTGATCGGCTATGCGATCCCGGGCTTCGTGCTCGGGGTGGCGCTGCTCGTCATTTTTGGCGGACAGCTGCAGTGGTTTCCGCTGCGCGGGCTGACCTCGCCCAACTGGGAAACGCTGGGCTGGGGCGCGAAGATCGCCGACTACCTCTGGCACATCGCGCTGCCGGTGACGGCGATGGTGCTCGGCAGTTTTGCCGTGACGGCCATGCTCACGAAGAATTCCTTCCTCGAGGAAATCCGCAAGCAGTACGTGCTGACCGCGCGCGCCAAGGGGCTGGCCGAGCGCCAGGTGCTCTGGAAGCACATCTTCCGCAATGCGCTGATCCCGATCATCACGGGCTTTCCGGCCGCCTTCATCGGCGCGTTCTTCACCGGCTCGCTGCTGATCGAGACGCTGTTCTCGCTCGACGGCCTCGGCCTGCTGAGCTACGAGAGCGTGATCCGGCGCGACTATCCGGTGGTGCTCGGCACGCTGTTCCTGTTCACGGTGATCGGGCTCGCGACCAAGCTCATTTCAGACCTCTGCTACGTCTGGGTCGACCCGAGGGTGAAATTTGACTGAAATGACCCACCCCCGTCCCTCGCGCACTTCGTGTCGCTCGACTCCCCCCTCAAGGGGGCAACACCAGCGGCCCGGCGGAGCCGGTTCCGCGGTGTTCCTGGCCTTCGCCGCGCCGGTACCTCGCGGCGCTGACGACAGGGTGGGAAGCTAAGCGATGGCCCCCTCTGAGCTTCGTTCCAGCGCTCCGCACTCACTGAGCCCGGGACGCCGCGCCTGGCGCCGTTTCCGCCGCAATCCGCTGGGCTTCTGGAGCCTGGTGGCGTTCACGATATTGGTGGTGCTGAGCCTGTTCGCCGAACTCTTGTCGACCGACAAGCCGCTGGTCGTGCGCTACGAGGGCCAGACCTACTTCCCGGTGCTGCGCGACTACCCCGAGAAGACCTTCGGCGGCGACTTCGAGACGCCGGCCGACTACCTCGACCCGTTCATCCGCGAGCGCATCACCTCGGGGGGCAACTGGGCCGTGTACGCGCCCAACCCTTACGGGCCGCAGACGCTCAACTATTTCGCCAAGCTGCCGAATCCTGCCGCGCCTTCGCGCGAGAACCTGTTCGGCACCGACGACCGCGGCCGCGACCTGCTGGCACAGCTGATCTACGGCTTTCGGGTCAGCGTGCTGTTCGCGCTGGCGCTCACCGCCATCGGCGTGCTGCTGGGCATCGGGACCGGGGCGGTCCAGGGCTTCTTCGGCGGCAAGACCGACCTGGTCTTTCAGCGCTTCATCGAGATCTGGGGCTCGATGCCCGAGCTGTATCTGCTGATCATCTTCAGCGCAATCTTCTCGCCGAGCGTGGCGCTGCTCTTGATTCTGCTGAGCCTGTTCGGCTGGATGGGGCTGTCGGACTACGTGCGCGCGGAGTTCC
>CAMLCW010000344.1 GCA_946478645.1 uncultured Variovorax sp. | reverse complement strand
CGACCCACGGCTTCGCGGGCATGCGCCACCGCGTCCAGGCGGCGAGCCGCAAGATCACGATCAGCTCGACGACGGGCCGCGGCCCCCGGCTCAGCTCCATGCTGCCCCACGCGCCCCTGCCTTGAGCGCCGCGCCGGGCACAGCAAGCCGGGAACTCGGCCATCTCCTACGCTCCCCGCGCCCGGGCGCTGACAACTCGCGGCAGGGCGGCCCCTTAAGGTTGCTCCACGCTGCCGATCCCTCCCGCCGCATGAACGCGCGGGCCGTGGCAGCAACCTGCAAAACAACGAGCGAAGTCTCGAAGGAGTCCACATGTTGCATTACGCAGTGGTGTTTCTGGTCATCGCGCTGATCGCCGCCGTGCTCGGTTTCGGCGGCATCGCCGCCAGCGCGGCAGGCATCGCCAAGATCCTGTTCGTGATCTTCGTGGTGCTCGCCATTGCCAGCTTCCTGGCCGGCTTGCTACGACGCAAGTAGCGTAGGTACGATCCGCAGGCTCCCGCATTTCATCTCCCCCGGAAAGGAAACTCCCCATGAACACGACGAAGACCCCCTCGCAACTCGCCGACGACGCACGCCAGACCGCCAACGAAGCGGTCGAAAGCACGCGGGCCTATGCCCAGAACGCGGTGAATGCGGCCGGCGAAAAGGTCCGCGAACTGCGCCGCGATGTGGAGCCCGGGGTCGAGCAGCTCGCAGCGCGCGTGCAGCAGGCCGTGCAGCGCGGCCTCGACGCGGCGTCGACCACCAGCGCCCGCGCGCAGCGCCGCCTCGAACAGGCTGCCGACGTGACCGGCCGCTACATCTCCGACCAGCCCGTGCGCTCGGTGCTGATCGCCGCCGCGGCCGGCGCCGCGATCACCGCCCTCATCGTGCTGGCCAGCCGCGGCCGCAGGGACGACTACTGATTCGACCGACCACAGGCTGAGTCCGGATCCCGCGCACCATGCTCCATCCGATCTTTTCCACGGCGCTCGGGCACCCGGAACTCATCGCCGAACATGCCGCGAACTACGCGGCACTGGTACGACAGGAGGCCTCCGAAGCAGGCCGAAGCCTGTTGGCCCGCATGCTCGCCGGCGTCTTCGCGGCGGCCAGTGCGATGCTGGCCCTCGGGCTGATCGGCGTCGCGGTGCTGCTCGGCGTAATGCACGGAACCTTCCACTGGGTGCTGGTCGCAGTGCCCGGCGTGGCGCTGGCCGTGGCCGGCCTTTGCACCTGGGTCGCGACGCGGCCTTTCCCGGGTCACGGATTCGACGATCTCCGGGCCCAGGTCGATGCCGACCTGCGCGCGTTGCACGAAGCAGGAGCCCGCGATGGACGACATTGAACGCAAGCTCCTCACGCCGCAGGAACGGCTGGCGCTGTCGCGCCGCGCGCTCGTGCGGGAATTGAACGGCGGCCATGACGAACCCGGCTACGACGAGCAACCGTACGACGGCTGGCCCGATGGCGCGCACGCGCAGGGCGCCGCACAGGGCCTGCACGGCGAGCGCACGGACCATGCCTCGCTGCCCTGGCTCTCGATGGCGCGCAGCATGACCGAGCGCTGGTGGCGCCGCCACCCCGCCCATGCGATGGGCCAGCTCGCGCGGCCGGTGCTCGAGCGCTATGCGCGCAAGGAACCGGCCAAGCTCATGGCCATCGCCGCGGCCACGGGCGCCGTCCTGGTGCTCGTGCGGCCGTGGCGCCTGCTCTCTTTCACGGCGGTGCTGGCGGCAGTGCTCAAAACATCCGATGTGGCTGACGTCGTCAATACGCTGATGCAGCAGAGAAACACAAGCCCACGAAAGGACCCCTGATGAACGCCACCGTTTCCCAACCCGACAACCGCAGTGCCGGTCACCAGCGCCTGGTGCTCGACGAGAACGCCATCGGCGCCGCCGCCCGGAGCCTCGACGAAGGCGCCGTCACGCCGAGCTACGGACCGTGGCGCGACGACGTCGTCAAGCTGCTGAACGATGCGCTCGCGACCGAACTGGTGTGCGTGCTGCGCTACAAGCGCCACTACTTCACGGCCAGCGGCGTTTCCTCGCCCGCGATCGCCGACGAGTTCCTCGTGCATGCGAACGAGGAGTCGGCGCACGCCGACCGCATTGCCGAGCGTATCGTCCAGCTCGGCGGCGAACCCGATTTCGCGCCGACCCACCTGCTCGACCGCAGCCATGCGAACTACGACGAATCGACCGACCTGCAGGCCATGGTGCGCGCGAACCTGGTGGCCGAGCGCATCGCGGTCGAGACCTACCGCCAGATGATCAACCTCATCGGCGACAAGGACCCGACCACGCGGCGCATGCTCGAAGACATCCTGTCGGACGAGGAAGAACACGCCGACGAACTCAAGGACTGGCTCGGCCACTGATCCGGGCGGACGCCCCATGAAAAAGCCCGGCTCGCCGGGCTTTTTCATTGCTGCGGGCCAAATGGCCTCAGCTGCGGACCTCGAGCAGGTTGTTGACCGAGCTCACGCCCTGCACGCCCTTGGCGATTTCCTCGGCCCGCGCCTTGGCAGCGGCCGTGGGCGCCGGGCCCTTGAGGCTCACCACACCGGCTTTCGTGTCGACGTCGATCTTGATCGCGCTCAGGTCGGGGTCCCTGGCGAGCCCGGCCGAGACCGATGCGGTGATCGCGGCATCGTCCACGGTGGCGCTCACTGCAGCGCCGGCATCCTTTGCGGCATCCTTCACCTCGGCGGTGGTGCCCGAGGCATCGACCTTCTCCTTGGCATCCCGGAGCGCTTCCGCGGTCTTGGCGGCGGCGGTCTCGGCCGCCTGCTCGGTCTTGGCGATCGCGCTGTCGAGCTGCTGCCCGGCGGTGCGGTTGTCGGCGTTGTCGCATGCGGCAAGCGCCAGCGCCGAGCCGGCCAGCAGCACGGCAGTGAGGGAACGATGTGTTCTGTTCATTGGAATCCTCCATTCGCTCGCAAGGAGCAGCAAAGCGCAAAAAGCGCGGCCCGGTTGGGCCGCACCCCAATCTAGCGGACGGCGCGGCCCCGCCCCGCTGGCCGGCGGCGCAAAACCCTGTAGGACAACAAGGCTCAGGCCGTGACGATCCAGCCCTCGAGCGGATCGATGCCCTCGGGCAGCCCGTAGCCCGGTCCGGGCGTGGACGCGCGTTCGGCGCTCCAGGCGGCCTGCACGAGGCACAGCACGGCGTCGAGATGATCGCCCTGCGCATCCTCGAGCAGTTCGGCGCGGTGCGCGGCCTCGAGGCCCAGCCGCAGGCCCAGGCGCGAGGTGCCCGCCTCGAGCGCGGCGAGCAGGTCGGCCCGCGCGGCGAGCCGCTCGGGCGTCTGCTTCGCGCGCTCGTCGTTCTTGTAGCTGCGCCGGCCGATCAGTTCGCGCGCGAGCAGCCCCGGATAGGCTTCGAGCGCGATGCGGTGCGCATGGCTGCCGACGTGCAGCCCCGGCAGGCTGGCCCCCGCCGCCAGCAGCGGCGGCACGCCGGCGTGAAGCATGAACGCCACGGGCGGGTTGACCCACTTCATCGAGGTGCTCGACCCGGCCGGCGCGTCGGTCGCCCGGTGCGCGAACTTGCCGCCCGCCGGGCGCGCCGCGCAGAAGGCCGCGAAAGTCTCGCGGATCTCGGCGCGGCTCAGGCGCGCATAGTGGTGCATGAGCGCCTCCCATTCGCACGGCCATTGCAGCTGCTGCACCAGCTCGCGCGGCAGCCCGAACGGAAAATCGAAGCCGCCGATCCATGCCGGCTCGGTGGCCAGCCATTCGGCCCAGCCCGCGAGCGTGCTGAAGCGCACCAGCCGGGTCAGCGCCAGGGTGCCGGTGCCGCGCGCCTCGCCGGCCGCGACCACGATCGGCTTGCGCGCGCTCGGCGCGCTGGAGAAATCGCAGCCGAACAGCAGCATCGTCGGCCCGCCTTCAACCGAGCGCCAGCGCGATCACGCCGGCGGCAATGAAGGCCGCGCCCAGCAGGCGCATCAGGCGGTCGCCCTCGCGCAGCAGATGGCCGCCGATCAGCGCGGCGAACAGCATCGACACCTCGCGCGCCGGCGCCACGTGCGAGATGGGCGCCTGCTGCACCGCATAGAGCACCAGCACGTACGAGACCGGACTGATGGCCGCCACCAGCAGCGCGTACTTCCACTGCGCGCGCCACATGCGCGCGGTGGCGGCGCGGTCGCGCAGCGCGACGGGCGCGAGCAGCCCCACGCGCACGAAGTTACTGAAGTAGTCGAGGAGGATCGGCGACATCGCAAGGAACTTCACCGCGTAACTGTCGGCCACCGTGTAGGCCGCGATGAAGGCACCGGTCAGGAGACCGTAGCGCAGCCCCTTGTGCACGCGCTCGCGCTGCGCCGCGTCATGCTGGCGGCGCCACAGCGCGGGGCCGCCAGCCACGAGGAACACGCCGAGCACCACGCCCAGGATGCCTGCGAGGCCCACCAGGCTGATGCGTTCGCCGAGGAACAGGATCGCGACCAGCGACGACAGCAGCGGGCCCGAGCCGCGCGCCAGCGGGTACACCACCGTGAGGTCGGACTTGCGGTAGCCCCGCAGCAGCACGACGTAATAGAAGACATGCAGCACGCCGCTCAGCGCGACGAAGCCCCATTCGGTCGCGCCCCAGCCCGGCACTACGCGCCAGCCCAGCCCGATGCCCACCGGCGCCCACAGCACCGCCATGAACACGGAACTCTGGAAGGCGAAGCGCGCATCGCCGCTCGCCTTCTTGGCCGCGATGTTCCAGCTGGCATGAATGACCCCGGCGAGCAGGATCAGCGCGAACGCGGAAAGCGGCACCTCGGCCGACCGGGATCAGTGGCGCCCGACGATGGCGGCGGTGGCCATCAACTCTTCCAACAACGCCAGCGACACCTTGCCCGAAACGGCATAGGGATTGAGCTCGGGCTTCTCCGAATACTTGAGCAGCGTCGAGGCGTTGAGCTTCGACAGGTTGACCTGCCCCATGGTCCAGCCGCCGAAGCGGCGCTCGGCGATCTCTTCGTAGTGCAGCAGCACCACGTCCTTGTGGCGCGCATCGCGCTGGATGTGGCCGTAGAGCTCGCTGATCGCCTCGCGCCCGCCTTCGATCGCCTGCAGGAAGGTGCCGCCGCCGTAGCAGAGGATGCCGGTGATGCCCGAGGCCGGGTTGTGGGAGCGCGACTGCGCGAGGATCGCCTCGATCGCCTCGGGGCGAGTGTCGACGGCGCGGCTGGCGTAGAGAAGGCGGACCAGCATGATCAGTTCTTCCTTGGCAGCAGGGAAAGGAATTCGCGGCGCAGGCTCGGGTCCTTGAGGAACACGCCGCGCATGACGGAATTGATCATCTTGCTGTCCATCTCCTTCACGCCGCGCCAGGCCATGCAGAAGTGCTCGGCCTCCATGACCAGTGCCAGCCCGTCGGGCTGCGTCTTTTCCTGGATCAGGTCGGCCAGCTGCACCACGGCCTCCTCCTGGATCTGCGGCCGGCCCATCACCCATTCGGCCAGCCGCGCGTACTTGGACAGGCCGATGACGTTGG
>CAMLCW010000343.1 GCA_946478645.1 uncultured Variovorax sp. | reverse complement strand
TCGGCGAAGGCCTCGGCCAGCCGGTCGGCCAGCGCCTTGAGCATGATGGCCGAGTAGTCGTCGAGGTCGTCGGTGAAGTACTTCTCCTTCTTCTCGACGCCCAGGCCGGCGGTCACGGCGAAGAGGCCCACGTAGTCCTTGAGTCCGCTTTCCTTCGGCGCGACGAAGTCGGCCAGGCAGCGGCTCGGGCGCGTCACGCCGTCGATCACGTGCTTCTCGGCCTGCTGGCGCATGCCGTACCAGGTGAGCGCCACTTCGCTGCGCGATTCGTCGGTGTAGAGCGCGATGTCGTCGTCGTTCACCGTGTTGGCGGGCCAGAAGCCCACCACGCCGCTGGCCGTGAGCCAGCGCCCTTCGATCAGCCGCTTGAGCATGCGCTGGCCGTCGGCGTAGACGCGCACGGCCTCGGTGCCGACGACCTCGTCCTTGAGGATCGCGGGGAACGGCCCGGCCAGGTCCCAGGTCTGGAAGAACGGGCCCCAGTCGATGTACTTGGCGAGCTCGGTCAGGTCGAAGTTCTTGAACAGGCGCCGGCCGATGAACTTGGGCGTTGGCGGTACGTAGCTCGACCAGTCGATGGGCGTCTTGTTGGCGCGCGCCTTGGCCAGCGGCCACAGCGGCACCTGCTTCTTGTTGGCGTGCTGCGTGCGCACCTTGTCGTAGTCGGCGTTGATCTCGCCGATGTAGGCGGCGGCCTGGTCGGACAGCAGCGATTGCGCCACGCTCACGCTGCGCGAGGCGTCGGGCACGTAGACCACGGGGCCTTCATAGTGCGGCGCGATCTTCACCGCGGTGTGCACGCGGCTGGTGGTGGCGCCGCCGATCATCAGCGGGATCTTCTTGATGCGGAAATGGTCGTCTTTCTGCATCTCGCCGGCCACGTACTGCATCTCCTCGAGGCTCGGCGTGATGAGGCCCGAGAGGCCGACGATGTCCGCGCCCTCGACCTTGGCCCTTGCGAGGATCTCGTGGCACGGGACCATCACGCCCATGTTCACCACCTCGAAGTTGTTGCACTGGAGCACGACGGTGACGATGTTCTTGCCGATGTCGTGCACGTCGCCTTTCACGGTGGCGATGATGATCTTGCCCTTGGTGCGCACGTCGCGGCCCGCGGCCTCGTCCTGGCGCTTCTCTTCCTCGATGTAGGGAATGAGGTGGGCCACGGCCGACTTCATCACGCGCGCCGACTTCACCACCTGCGGCAGGAACATCTTGCCCTGCCCGAACAGGTCGCCCACCACGTTCATGCCGTCCATCAGCGGGCCTTCGATCACGTGCAGCGGCCGGCCGCCCTTGGCGAGGATCTGCTGGTAGGCCTCTTCGGTGTCCTCGACGATGAAGTCGGTGATGCCGTGCACCATGGCGTGCGAGAGGCGCTGGTTGACGTGCACCGGCTGCTCGGGCGTGCCGCGCCATTCGAGCTTCTTGCTGTCGTCCTTGGCGCCGCTCTTGGCGGTTTCGGCCACTTCGACGAGGCGCTCGCCCGCATCGGGGCGGCGGTTCAGCACCACGTCTTCCACGCGCTCGCGCAACGTGGGCTCGAGGTCGTCGTAGACGCCAACCATGCCCGCGTTGACGATGCCCATGTCCATGCCGGCCTGGATCGCGTGGTACAGGAACACGGTGTGGATCGCCTCGCGCACCGGGTCGTTGCCGCGGAAGCTGAAGCTCACGTTCGACACGCCGCCCGACACCTTGGCACCCGGCAGGTTCTGCTTGATCCAGCGCACCGCGTTGATGAAGTCGACCGCGTAGTTGTCGTGCTCCTCGATGCCGGTGGCGATTGCGAAGATGTTCGGGTCGAAGATGATGTCCTCGGGCGGAAAGCCCACCTCGTCCACCAGGATGCGGTAGGCGCGCTCGCAGATCTCGATCTTGCGCTCGAAGGTGTCGGCCTGGCCCTTCTCGTCGAAGGCCATCACCACCGCCGCGGCGCCGTAGCGCTTCACGAGCCGGGCCTCGTGCTTGAACTTGTCGACGCCCTCCTTCATGGAGATCGAGTTCACGATGCCCTTGCCCTGGATGCAGCGCAGGCCGGCCTCGATGACTTCCCACTTCGAGCTGTCGACCATCACCGGCACGCGCGCGATGTCGGGCTCGCTCGCGATCAGGTTCAGGAAGCGCACCATCGCGGCCTTGCTGTCGAGCATGGCCTCGTCCATGTTGATGTCGATCACCTGCGCGCCGTTCTCGACCTGCTGGCGCGCCACGGCCAGCGCCTCTTCGAACTGGCCGTTGAGGATCATGCGGGCGAAGGCCTTCGAGCCCGTGACGTTGGTGCGCTCGCCGATGTTGACGAACAGCGAGCCGGCGCCGATCGCCACCGGCTCGAGGCCGGACAGCTTCATGGCGGGAACGGGGGACGTGGAAACTTCGCTCATCGGGGCTCACCTGTGCAGGGAAAAACGGCAGGTGAGCGTCGTTGGCGGCTTGCGCCCCGTCGGCAGGGCGCCTTCCAAGCCTGACGGCGGGCCGCTGTGTGGGCCGCCGCTGCAACGCTCCTTGGAAGGGAGCGTGATTTTACCGGCTGCGGAAGGCGCCGCGGCCGCGCGGGGTGTTCAGGCGCCCTGTCGCGCCAGCCCGTCGACCGGCGCGGGTGCGGCCGAGGCCGGCAGGCCGAACACGCGGTCGAAGCCCCAGTTGAAGACGAAGGTATAGACCAGGAAGAACACCACCAGGCCCAGGTCCATCACCAGCGCCTCCCAGAGCGACACGCCCAGGCCCCAGGCGAACAGCGGCACCAGCACCGCGATCAGCCCGCCCTCGAAGCCGATCGCATGGGCGATGCGGCGGCGCAGGCTGCGCCCGCGCACGGGCTGGCGAGCTTCCCAGCGCTCGAACAAGGCGTTGAACACCAGGTTCCAGATCACCGCGACCACCGAGGCCGCGACCGCGAGCGCGCCCGAATGGCCGAGCCCGGCGCCCGTCATCAACGCCAAGCCGGCACTGGCGGCCACGATGGCGATGCCTTCGTAAAGCGTGATGTAGACGACCCGGCGTTGAATGCCCTGCATGACCTGTTCCCTGGCAAATGATGAAGCGATGCCTGGACTTTATTTGCGCTTTGCTGATATAAAAAGTTAACTTGTTTCAGTTTTTTTGATAGATCAGGACCACGAGACCCGCCATGGCCTTCTCCAGCGACAACGTCGAAGTCTTCTTGGCCGTGATCGACCACGGCTCGTTCTCGGCCGCCGCGCGGGCACTGCACAAGGTGCCGTCGGCCGTGAGCATGGCGATCGCCAACCTCGAGGCCGAACTCGCGCTGCCGCTGTTCGACCGCAGCGGTCGCGAACCGCAGCCCACCGCCGCGGCGCGCTCGCTCGAGCCGCAGGCGCGGCTGCTCGCGGCGCAGCTCAAGCAGCTGCAGGTGCAGGCGCTCGCGCTGACCCGGGGACTCGAAGACCGCCTCACGCTGGCGATCGCGCCCGAGTTGCTGGCGGCGCCCTGGAGCGGCCCGCTCGCCGCGCTGGCCGGCGAATACCCGCTGCTGCAGGTCGAGGTGCTGGCCGCGCCGCAGGCCGACGCATTGGCGCTGCTGCACAGCGGCCGCGCGCAGCTGGCGCTGGTGTTCGAGCGCCCGAGCCTCGACGGCCGCGAAGGCTTTCAGGAGGTCGGCAGCGACACCATGGTCGCGGTCATGGCGCCCGGCCATCCGGTGCTGCTCGCGGCCGCGGGCCAGCGCCTGCGGGAGGAGCACCTCACCAACACGCGCCAGATCGTGGTGGCGGGGCGCGACCTCGCCACCAGCGACCCGCGCTTCGTGTTCGCGCGCCATGTCTGGCGCACCGACAACGCGCTCGCCGCGCTGAGCCTGATCACCGCCGGCCTCGGCTGGGGCTGGCTGCCGCGCAACTTCGCCAAGCCGCACGTGGCGGCCGGCGCGCTGGTCGAGATTCCGTTCGAGAACCTCAGCAACGGGCTCGACCTGTGGGTCGACGTGGTGTGGTCGCGCGAGCGGCCGCTGGGACTGGGCGCGCAGCGCTTCGTGGCGCTGATTGCGCGGGACCGGCAGGCGGGCAAGGTGGCTGCCGGCGGTTGACGTGGCATTGCACAATGTCAGGCAAACCGCCGAGGGAAGCCGCCATGATCGTCACCGTCATTTCGAGCCGAGATTTCAGCCGCAACGTTGCGAGGGCCATGCGGGCGGCGGACGAAGGGCCGATCTACATCACCAACCGCGGCGTGCCCCGATACGTGTTGCAGCGTATCGGAGGCAACGGTCGGGGTCACGGCAAGCCGGACATTTCGCTGCTCGCGCTGATGGACAGCCTTCCCGATGCTGGAGATGCGAGCTTCGATAACCTGAGCGCCAACCTTGAACTGAAGACGCCGGATTTCCCGACCGGCGACTGAAAGGCAACGCGGACGCGCTCAGTTTCGGTTGCCGTGGCCGCCACCCCGGCCGCCTTCGCCGCCACCGTGACCGCCGCCCTTGCCGCCCCCTCTGCCCTCGCCGCGCCCTGGAGGACGTCCACCGCCGCCTTCATGCCGCCCGCCGCCCGGCTGCTGCATTTGCGGCGGGCGCGATGGCGGCCCGGGCCGGTGCACGGGCTGGGGCCGCGGCGGCTTGAAGCCGGGATCGCCGGGCGGGCGGAAGCCCGGCCCGGGTTGCGGGCGCGGATAGCCCGGCGCGTGCGGGGGGCGCACGCCCTGTGCCGGGCCGGGCTTGAAGCCAGGCCCCGGCCAGGGCCGCGGCTGCCAGGCCGGGCGCACCGGCGGCGGCGGACGCCAGCCGGCCACGGGCGGCGGCGGCGGCCTGCGGCCCCACCAGCGGCGCTCGCCGTACCAGGGCCGGTCGCGGTAGTAGTTGGCCCAGTAGTTGCCGATCACGAAGGTCACGACGGGCACGCCGATCGTGGCGGCATAGGTCGCGAGCGGCACGCGCTGCTCCTGCCACGCGTAGTCGAGGCTGCGCGACCAGAGCCAGCCGCGGCCGCCGTCGGGCAGCACCACGTCGCACCAGCCGTAGCCGTTGGTGCAGCCGATCACATCGACGGGCTGGCCCGGCGCGAGGCGCGCCACCAGCGGATAGTCACCCGAGGGGCCGGCGCGCAGGTTGGCCGATGCGCGCGTGTAGGCCTGCTGCGCCGCCGCGGCCAGCGGCAGCGCGAAGGCCAGCGCACCGATGCCGAGCCAGCGCAGGGAGAAGGCGTGCTTGTCGTCGTTCATGGCGAAGGGCTTTCTTCTTTGTGGTGTGCGCCCAGCCTAGGCGCAGCCCCCGCCATCGTCAATCAGCCGACGGCGCGTGCCTCACGCCCTCCGCGGGACACCGCGGAACCGGCTTTGCCGGGCCGCTGGTGTTGCCCCCTTGAGGGGGAGGCGGCTACACGAAGTGAGCCGCTTCGGGGGTGGGCCAGCTATGCGGCTTCGCGGTAGAAGCCGTTGTTCGTCAACGGACGCACCGCCATCGGCGCCACGGCCTGGCCGATCGCCGCGATGTGGTCGGGCGTGGTGCCGCAGCAGCCGCCGACGATGTTGACCAGCCCCTCGGCCGCGA
>CAMLCW010000342.1 GCA_946478645.1 uncultured Variovorax sp. | reverse complement strand
CCTCGCGCGCTACCGCATGCTGCTCGGCCCCGATGCGGTGGCCGACGACGGCCGGTTGCGCCTGCGCGGTTTCGACGTGGTGCTGCATGCCGAGCCCGGCCGCACGCGCGGCGAGGGGCCGAGCGCCATCGTGTTGAAAACCGATGCGGCCGGCAGCCACGGGTCGATCGATCCGGCGCTGACGCACGGCGCAGCCTTCACGCTGGCTGCTTCGTAGCAGGCTGCGGCGCCTGGGGCTTGGCTAACATCGCCCCATGGTTTCCACCACGCGCCTTCCATCGACCCAGGGCCTGCTCGCTTTCGAGGCGGTCGCACGGCTGCGCAGCGTGAACCTCGCGGCCGAGGAACTCAGCGTCACCCCGAGCGCGGTGAGCCATCGCATCCGGCAGCTCGAGCTGCAGCTCGGGCTCAAGTTCTTTGCGGGCAGCGATTTCGGCCTGAGCACCGACGGCCTCGCCTACCTGGCCCGCGTGCGCGAGGCCATCGCGGCGCTGCAGCAGGTGCCCGGGCGCGAGCCCGCGTCGCAGGTGCGGCGGCTGCGCGTGGCGGTCACGCCCACGTTCTCGCGCCAGATGCTGCTGCCGCGGCTGGCGCAGTTTCGCGACGCCTATCCGAACATCGAGCTGATGCTGCAGGTCACCATGCCGGTGCGCAACCAGACGGCCGAGGAAGCCGACCTCGAACTGCGCTTTGGCAGCGGCCCGTTCCACGACCGCGAGTTCTGCCAGCTGCTGGCCGACGAGGTGGCGCCGGCCTGCAGCCCGGCGTATCTCGCACGCCATGGCCCGTTCGAAAACGGCTTCGCGAGCGAGGCCGAGATCGCGCGTGCCCAGCTGCTGCGCACGCCGCTCGAATCCTGGCGCATCTGGTTCAAGGCCTGCGGCATCGGCCTGCCCGAGCCCGCCACGGGCCACCAGTTCAATGACCTGGGCCTGGCGCTCGACGCCGCGGCCGAGGACTTCGGCGTGGTGCTGATGCACCTGCGGCTCGGCCGCGCCTGGCTCGAAAGCGGGCGGCTGGTGCGGCTTTCGGCGCGCAGCGTGCCTTCGCCCAATGCGTACTTCCTGTGCTGGCGCCCCGGCGCGATGGAGCGCTGGGAATGCGCGACCTTCGTCGAGTGGCTGCGGCAGGCGCTGCGCGACGACGTGCCCCACTGAATTCTTTTCAGCCGCGCCATTGGTTTTTTTCAGGCCGGCTGCGCCGCACGGCGCCACACTCGGCGCGGGCGCAGCCTGCCTGCTGGCCTGCCCCTGTCCATAATGGCGCGCCTGCGCCGCACCGGCCGAACCCCAGAAGCGATAACGAGGAGACTCCCCTTGCCCGACCTTTCCAAGATCACCACCATCGAAGACCTGCGGGTGATCGCCAAGCGGCGCGTGCCGAAGATGTTCTACGACTACGCCGATTCCGGCGCCTGGACCGAAGGCACCTACCGCGCCAACGAAAGCGACTTCCAGCGCATCAAGCTGCGCCAGCGCGTGGCGGTGAACATGGAGGGCCGCACCACGCGCACCACCATGGTCGGCCAGGAAGTGGCCATGCCCGTGGCGATTGCGCCCACCGGCCTCACGGGCATGCAGCACGCCGACGGCGAGATCCTCGGGGCGCGCGCGGCCAAGGCCTTCGGCGTGCCCTTCACGCTCTCGACCATGAGCATCTGCTCGCTCGAGGACATCGCCGAGCACACCGGACGGCATCCGTTCTGGTTCCAGCTCTACGTGATGAAGGACCGCGACTTCATCGAGCGCCTGATCGAGCGCGCGCGCGCCGCCAACGTGTCGGCGCTGCAGCTCACGCTCGACCTGCAGATCCTCGGCCAGCGCCACAAGGACATCAAGAACGGCCTGACCGCGCCGCCCAAGCCCACGCTGAAGAACCTGATCAATCTCGCGACCAAGCCGGGCTGGTGCATGGGCATGCTCGGCACCAAGCGCCGCACCTTCGGCAACATCGCGGGCCATGCCAAGGGCGTGAAGGACCTGTCGTCGCTGTCGTCGTGGACCGCCGAACAGTTCGACCCGGCCCTGAGCTGGGCCGACGTCGAATGGATCAAGAAGCGCTGGGGCGGCAAGCTGATCCTCAAGGGCATCATGGACGAGGAAGACGCGCGCCTGGCGGCCGCGAGCGGCGCCGACGCGCTCATCGTGTCGAACCACGGCGGGCGCCAGCTCGACGGCGCGCCCTCTTCCATTGCCGCGTTGCCTGCCATCGTCGATGCCGTGGGCCGCGAGATCGAGGTCTGGATGGACGGCGGCATCCGCAGCGGCCAGGACGTGCTCAAGGCCCGCGCGCTCGGCGCCCGCGGCACGCTGATCGGCCGCAGCTTCCTCTACGGACTGGGCGCCTACGGCGAAGCCGGCGTGACCCGCGCGCTGCAGATCATCCACCGCGAGCTCGACCTCACGATGGCCTTCTGCGGCCGCACCGACATCGACACGGTGGATTCGAGCATCCTGCTGCCGGGGTCCTTCTAAGTCCCCATCGGCCGCAGGCTTGCGGCAACGGCTGACAAGCACGCGCCAAAAGGCGTGCCGAGAATGACGGTTCCAACAACATCGCCCTCGAGGCGGCAGAGCCATCATGACCGCAACCCAGCCCGGCAGCGGAGGCCCCTCGGCCTCCGCCGCATCACCTTCGTCCACCCCGCCCCACTACATGCCCGAAGAGAAGCGTCATCGCGTCTTCTCGATCATGGCGGCGTCGTCGGGCAACCTCGTGGAGTGGTTCGACTTCTACGTCTACGCCTTCTCGGCGCTGTACTTCGCGTCGGCCTTCTTCCCCAAGTCGGATCCGACCGTGCAGCTGCTCAACACGGCCGGCGTGTTTGCGGCGGGCTTCCTCATGCGGCCGATCGGCGGCTGGCTGTTCGGCCGCATCGCCGACAAGGTCGGGCGCAAAACGTCGATGCTGATCTCGGTCACGATGATGTGCGCCGGCTCGCTGGTCATCGCCTTCCTGCCCACCTATGCGCAGATCGGCGCCTGGGCGCCGTTCCTGCTGCTGGTCTGCCGGCTGTTCCAGGGGCTGTCGGTCGGCGGCGAATACGGCACCACCGCCACCTACATGAGCGAGGTCGCGCTGCGTGGCCAGCGCGGCTTCTTTTCGTCGTTCCAGTACGTCACGCTCATCGGTGGGCAACTGCTCGCGGTGCTGGTCATTGTGGTGCTCGAACAGCTGCTCACCGAGGCCGAGCTCAAGGCCTGGGGCTGGCGCATTCCGTTCGTGATCGGCGCCGTCGCCGCGGTGGTGGCGCTGCTGCTGCGCCGCACGCTGCACGAGACGCAAAGCGCCGAAGCCAAGGCCAACAAGGAGGCCGGCACCATGGCCGGGCTCTTCAAGCACCACATGCCGGCCTTCCTCACCGTGCTGGGCTACACCGCGGGCGGCTCGCTGATCTTCTACACCTTCACCACCTACATGCAGAAGTATTTGGTGAACACCGTGCACCTGCCGATCAAGACCGCGAGCTACGTGATGACCGGTGCGCTGTTCGTCTACATGTGCATGCAGCCGGTGTTCGGCGCGCTGTCGGACCGGATCGGGCGGCGCAACAACATGCTGCTGTTCGGCGGCCTCGGCGCGCTGGCCACGGTGCCGATCCTCACGGCGCTGCAGCACACAACCAACCCCGTGGTGGCGTTCGTGCTGATCGTCGTCGCGCTCGCGATCGTGAGCTTCTACACCTCGATCAGCGGCATCGTGAAGGCCGAGATGTTCCCGCCCGAAGTGCGCGCGCTCGGCGTGGGCCTGGCCTATGCCGTGGCCAATGCGATCTTCGGCGGCTCGGCCGAGTACGTCGCGCTGGGCTTGAAGGCGCTGGGGCACGAGTCGGCGTTCTTCTGGTACGTGAGCGCGATGATGGTGGTGGCCTTTCTGGTGAGCCTGCGGCTGCCGCGGCAGGCGAGTTACCTGCATCACGATCATTGAGGCACACGCACGCCCGCCGGGGCGCGCAAGGCAAGCGTCAGGGCGCGCGCGCAGGCACCCTGCTCTCCAGGGCCGGCACCTGCCATGCCGGCTGGATGTGGCAGCCGTTCTTGCCATCGGTGTCATAACGCGCCATGTGCGCCGCGCAGCGCGCGGCCAGGCGCTCGGACGTCGGCTTGTCGCCCTTGTCGATCCAGTCGAGCAGCGCATCGAACAGCGCGGGGTACTGCGACTCGGCCAGGTAGCTGTGCTCGCGCTCGGCGCTGAAGCTTTGCACCAGCAGGTCGCCCGTGCCCGCGGCATCGCGGATGCGGCGGTAGGCGCTTTCGAGTTCGACGAAGGCGGTCGGATCATCGATCGCATGCAGGCTCAGCGTGGGCAGCGCGGTGCGGCCGGTGGGCTGGCTGTCGGCCGCGAGCGCGCCCTTGGCCTGCGGATCGGCCGCGTAGCGCAGCACGCCGGCGTTCAGTGCCTCGGCCTCGGCGGGCGTTGGCGCGGCGTAGCGCACACCGACGTTGCCGAACGGGTTGCGGCCGCCAAGCCGCAGTTGCACCAGGTCCTGGAACAGCCAGGTGCCCCAGTTCAGGTGGCCGACGAGCGCGCGCTCGGGGATCTTCACCGCGGCCAGGAGGGTCTTGAGCCGCGCGGCCTGCTCGGGCGTGCGCTGTGCGGCCGGCAGGCCCACGCCGGTGCATTCGCGCACGCGCTCGGCCAGGTCCTTGCGCGTGAGCTTCGCGTCCACCGGCAGGCCCTGCCACAGCGGGTATGGCGGCTCATCGGGGCGCGGATGGTTGCGGCACACGTATTGGTAGACCACGCGCAGGTCGAGCCGAAAGTCATAGGCGCTGTTGCCGCCGCCGAGCACGCCGCTGGTGAGCAGCAATCCGTCGTACGGGCTTTTGACGGCGCCGCCCGCGGGCGCATAGAGCTCGGCCGCCTTGGCGGCCACGCCCGCGCCGTAGCTCTGGCCGTGCAGCAGCGTGCGGCGCGGCGGGCCGAAGTGCTGCACGACGATGCGGCGCAGCCGCTCGGTGTCCTCCGCGGCCATGGTCACGCCGTAGCCGCCACGGCGGTAGGTCGAGCCCGCCCACGCGTGGCCGGCCTTCACGGTGACGGCCCAGCGCTGGAGATCCTGTTCGCTGCGCGCAAGCCGGGGCGGGCCGGTCTCGGGTCCGCCGTGGGCGTGCATCACGAGCACGCCGCGGTGCCAGTCCTTCGGAATCGCGATCCAGTAGAACGCGCCCGCGCCGTCGGCGCCGGTGTAGCAGCGCGCGCTCTCGGGCACGGGCTGCGGGCAGGCGGCGGGCCGGGGCCCAGTGGCCGGTGCGGCCTGCGCGGCGGCGGCGCCGTCCATGAGCGCGAGTGCGAGGCCGGCGGCCGCGGCCAGCCCTGCGGGCCGCAAACGGGGAAGGTACGTGGTGTTCATGAATGCGGTACTCCGGGTTCGAGCGCGGGTCGCCTGTCGATCCGGCGGCCGGACGATAAGTGGCACATGACTTCTCGTCAAATACGATAACGCCGCCGGTGCGATATAAAAAACGTATTAGAGACAAGCCATGGCCATCCGCGCGCTGAATTCCTTCGCGGCCGGTGCC
>CAMLCW010000341.1 GCA_946478645.1 uncultured Variovorax sp. | reverse complement strand
CTATATCCTGAATGACGCGACCGTCGAAGTGCTGGCGAAGCAGGCGCTCTGCCAGTCGCAAGCCGGCGTCGACATCGTGGCGCCGAGCGACATGATGGACGGCCGCATCGGCGCCATCCGCAGCGCGCTCGAAGCCCGCGGCGACGTCCACACCCGCATCATGGCCTACAGCGCCAAGTACGCGAGCGCCTTCTACGGCCCGTTCCGCGACGCGGTCGGTTCGGCCGCGACGCTCGGCAAGAGCAACAAGAAGGTCTACCAGATGGACCCGGGCAACAGCGACGAGGCGCTGCGCGAAGTGGGCATCGACATCGCCGAAGGCGCCGACATGGTGATGGTGAAGCCGGGCATGCCCTACCTCGACATCGTGCGCCGCGTGAAGGACACGTTCCACGTACCGACCTTCGCCTACCAGGTGAGCGGTGAATACGCGATGCTCAAGGCCGCGGCCCAGAACGGCTGGCTCGATCACGACGCGGTGGTGCTCGAGAGCCTGCTCGCCTTCAAGCGCGCGGGCGCGGACGGCGTGCTCACCTACTTCGCGCTGGACGCCGCGCGGCTGCTGCAGCAGCAACAGCGCTGACCGCTGCGGTCCCGATGCGCATCTTCGAGATCAACGGCTCGCAGGTCAGCGAGCACCCGGCGCTGGCGCCGCTGGCGGTGCCGGGCGCCTGTGCGGCGACGGGCTATCTCTGGATTTCGCTCACGCGGGACGAATTCCGTGCCTCGCTCGCCGAAGTCCAGCGCATCCTCCAGGCCCTCTGCGCCGCGCAGCTGGTCGACCTGCATGTGGCCGACCTGCTCAACGACCAGTTGCCGTCGCACTACGACTACACCTCGCAATACGACGTGCTGGTGTTCCGCCGCCTGGCCACCGGTCCCGGCGCGCAGGCCGCAGCCGGCAACGGGGGCGAAGCGCCGCTTCCCACCGCGCCCTCGCGGCGCGGGCCGCCCGCGCTGCGCCGGGTCGACACCCGCCCCGTGGGCTTCGCGCTGTTCGACCGCGTGCTGCTGTCGGTGCATCCCGACGACGGCGCCGTGCGCGACGCCTTCGCCGCGCGCCTGCTCGCGGCCGCCTCGTCCGACGACCGTGGCGCCCCGGCGCTCGACGTGCGCGCCACCTCGGCGCGCGTGCCGACCAGCACCGCCGACCTGATGCTGCGCGTGATCAACCAGATCGTCGACCGCTACCTCGACCTGCGGCGCGAGCTCACGCGGCAGCTCGACCACTGGCAGACCGAACTGATCGATCCGCGCAGCCGCTTCACCAACTGGAGCGCGCTGATGGAGGCCCGGCAGTCGCTGCACCACCTCGACGAGATCTGCGAGGATCAGCGCGCCGCGATCCAGGACTGGATCGATTCGCTGGAGACGCTGCCCACGCCCAGGGGCGAGGCCGAGAAGCGCGAGCGCGAGCTGATCATGGTGCGAAGCCGCGACGTGCTCGAGCACATCCAGCGCGTGGTGCACCACGTGCGCCGGCTCGAGCAGAACGCCGAGACCGCGGTGCAGATGCACTTCAGCGTGCAGGGGCATCGCGCCAACGACATCATGCGCGTGCTCACGGCGCTGACGGCCGTGTTCCTGCCGCTCAATCTCATCGCCGGCATCTTCGGCATGAATTTCGACTTCATCCCGCTCGTGCACAAGACCGACGGGTTCTGGATCGCGGTGCTCTCGATGGGGGTGATCGCCGCGGTGCTGATCGTGGTGTTCTGGCGCAAGCGCTATCTCGCGCGCACGCGCTGAAGGCCCAACGCAAAAAGGCTGCGCCTCGGCGCAGCCTTTTTTTCGC
The DNA here is from genome assembly GCA_946478645.1 of uncultured Variovorax sp. The sequence continues at coordinate 3,735 of CAMLCW010000341.1, read as the reverse complement.
TTCAGCCGCGCGCCAGGCGCGGCTTCGCTGCCTTACTTGGCGACGGCGCCCGAACCTTGCTGGGCCTGGACGCGGGCGTCCATCGGGTGGGGCATGGTCGAGATGACCTTGCTGTTCACGCGCGAGCCGCCCGTCACGTTCTGGTCGGGTGCGTGGGCTGCACGGATCGCTTCGGCTTCGACGAGCGAACGGTCCTTCGACACGGCGACCGTCTCGGGGCCGCGCGAACCGCGGGTCACGTTCTGGTTCGGTGCCGAGGCGGCACGCACGGCTTCGGCGTTGACTTCTTCGCGGCTCTTGGTGGAGACGGCGGTGTTCACGCCTTCGTAGGTTTCGGCTTGGGCGCCGGTGGCGGCCAACACGGCGATGGCAGCGGCGGCGAGGAGGTGCGAGGTCTTCATTTTTCAGTTCCTTGTGTTCGTTGGATGGTTCGTCCACCAGGCTCGCTGGTTCGCTCACCTGTGCGGCGAGTGTCCTGCTGAAAATCGTTAGCAAAACATGCGGAACAGAGACACCGTGTTTCCTCTATTGAAACAATGACGAACCGAAGGCGCGGCATGGCACCAAGCGCGGAATCCGGCGCATCCCGCCGCCGAAACCCTGGAAAATCGCTGGACGCCGCGGGCCGCGCGGAAAAGAACAAGGGCGCTTCGACATGGACAGTCTGGATCTGATCAAAACCTTCAGGGAGGTCGCTTCGCAGGGCAGCTTCTCGCAGGCGGCCAAGAAGCTGTCGATGTCCAAGGCCACGGTAAGCAAATACGTGGCCGAGCTCGAGACGCGCTTCGGCGTGCGCCTGCTCAACCGGTCCACGCGATCCGTGAGCCTGACCGACGCCGGGCAGTTGCTGCTCGAGCGCAGCACGCCGGTGCTCGAGATGGTCGAGCTGACGCAGGCCGAGTTGCAGGAGCGCGCGCGGCAGCCTGGCGGCCGGCTGCGGATCTCGGCGCCGCATGGCATGGGCAACGGCGAGTTCCCGAGCCTTTTGGCCGACTTCATGCGCTACTACCCCGACGTGAGCATCAGCCTGCAGCTGACCAACCGCACGGTCGATCTCGCCGAGGAAGGCATCGACGTCGACATCCGCAGCGGCCCGGTGGAAGACGCGAACCTGATCGTGCGCAAGCTGTTGCCGATGGAGATGGTGGTCTGCGCCTCGCCGGTCTACTGGAAGAAGCACGGCAAGCCGACGCATCCGGGCGAGCTCGCCAGCCACGACGCGCTCACGCATTCGCTCCTGGGCGCGCAGCCGGTCTGGCGCTTCGACGACGGCGGCGCGCCGCTCGACGTGCCGGTCAAGAGCCGCATGGACTGCACCGAGGGCGCACCGCTGATCCGCGTCGCGATGCGCGGCTTCGGCGTGCTCTACCTGCCGTCGCTGCTGGTCCAGTCGCACATCGACGAAGGCGAACTGGTGCCGGTGCTGCAGGACTATGCGCGCAAGGACATGTGGCTCTCGGCCGCCTACCTGCAGCGGCGCCACAACAGCGCCGCGCTGCGCGCGCTGCTCGACTTCCTCCAGACGCGCGTCGGCAAAGGCGCCGCGGCGGCGCGCAAGACCAGACGCTGATCAGCCCAAGTGCTTGTCGAAGAACGCGAGCGTGCGCGAACGCGCGAGCTGGGCGGCTTCGGCGTCGTACGAGGCGCGCTGGTCGCAGTTGAAGCCGTGGTCCGCTTCGTAGAGGTGCACTTCCACCTCGGGATGCGCCTTGCCGAAGGCCTCGACGCTTTCGACGGGGATCCAGTGGTCGCGCTTGCCGAAGTGCGCGAGCACCGGCACCTTCGGCTGGCGCGCGCTTTCGTCGGGCGAGGTCATGCCGCCACCGTAATACGGCACGGCCGCGGCCAGGCCCGGGATCAGGCTCGCGGCGCGCCAGGTCAGCAGCCCGCCCCAGCAATAGCCGACGATGCCCACCTTGCCGGCCTTGGCCGCATAGGCCACCGCGGCCTCCACATCCTGCAGCACGCCGGGCGCCGGCAATGCCTCGACCGCGGCCTTGAGGGCCGAGCCGGCCTTCATGTCGTCGGGCCCGTAGCCGATGTCGACGCCGGGCTGCACGCGGTGGAAGGTCGCCGGCGCGACTGCGAGGTAGCCCTCGGCCGCGTAGCCGTCGGCCACCGAGCGGATGTGCGAATTGACGCCGAAGATCTCCTGCAGCACGACGATCGCGCCGCGCGGCGTGCCCGCGGGTTCGGCCACGTAGGCCGGAAAGGCGAAGCCGTCCTTGGCGCTGAGATCGATGAATTGGCCCATGTTTGTCATGCTCCTGATGGCAAGTGGATGAAGAACACGGCGGCCTCTGCCGCCGCCGTCACTGACGCAGCGCGCGCTCGACGAAATCGAGCCGGTCCTGGCCCCAGAAGATCTCGCCGTCGATCACGTAGCTCGGCGCACCGAACACCTGGATGTCGATCGCTTCCTGCGTGTAGGCCTCGTAGCGCTCCTGCACCGCCTGGCTCTGCGACTGCTCCGAGCGCTTGGCCGGCAGCCCGCATTCCGCGATCAGCGCCTCGAGCACGTTCGGGTCGCCGATGTTCCGCTCCTGCACCCACACCGCCGCGAAGACCGCTGCGCACATGCGCATGGCGGCCTCGGTGCCGTCGTGCAGGTCGACCGCGATGATGACCCGCGCCGCGTCGTCGCCCGACACCGGAAAGAACTTGGGCTTCGGATTCAGCGGCAGGCCGAGGTGGCGCGAGAAGCGCGCCAGTTCGACCAGCCGGTAGGCCTGGCGCTGCGGCGCGCGCTTGCCGAGCGGCAGCCCGCCCGAGATCGGAAAGACGCTGCCCAGGTCCACCGGCCGCACCCGCACCGTGGCGCCCGCGGCCGAGGCGATGGCGGCGAAGCGTGCGTGGCCCAGGTAGGTCCAGGGGCTCTGTGGCGCAAAGTAATAGTCGACTGTACGGCTCATGCGCTCGCCCTCGATGATGTAATCCAAGCCAACCGTTTTAACTGACGCGCAGTTTCTGTGCAGGAGGTCGGGTTTGGAACAGGTACTCTTGGTCACCGGTGGCGGCCGCGGCATCGGCGCCGCCACCGCGCTGCTGGCAGCACGGCGCGGCTACGCGGTGGCGGTCAACTACGCGAACAATTCGCTGGCCGCCGACGACGTGGTGCGCACCATCCGCGCAGGCGGCGGCAGCGCCATCGCCGTGCAGGCCGACGTGGGCGACGAGGCCCAGGTGCTCGCGATGTTCGAGAAGATCGACGCGAAGCTCGGCCGCCTCACGGCGCTGGTCAACAACGCCGGCGTGGTCGACATGCAGGCCCGCGTCGACGCGATGAGCGTCGCGCGCCTCGAGCGCATGTTCCGCATCAACGTGATCGGCAGCTTCGTCTGCGCGCGCGAGGCGGTGCGGCGCATGAGCACGCGCCACGGCGGTGCGGGCGGCGCCATCGTCAATGTCTCGAGTGGCGCGGCGCGGCTGGGCTCGCCCGGCCAGTACGTCGACTATGCGGCCAGCAAGGGCGCGATCGACACCTTCACGATCGGCCTGGCCAGGGAGGTGGCGGCCGAGGGCATTCGCGTCAATGCGGTGCGTCCGGGCCTGATCGACACCGACATCCACGCCTCGGGCGGCATGCCCGAGCGCGCCACCGAACTCGCGCCGACCGTGCCGATGCAGCGCACCGGCAGCGCCGAGGAAATTGCCAACGCCATCGTCTGGCTGCTGTCGCCCGAAGCCAGCTACACGACCATGGCGCTGCTCGACGTGACCGGGGGGCGCTGAACA
>CAMLCW010000340.1 GCA_946478645.1 uncultured Variovorax sp. | reverse complement strand
AGCACGGTCTTGCGCGGCAGGATCACTTCCTGGCGCGGCACCTCGACGTCGAGCGTGGCCGACGAGAAAGCCAGCCGATGGCCGTCGGTGGCCACCAGACTCAGCTGCTTGCCTTCGGCAACGAACAGGATGCCGTTGAGGTAGTAGCGGATGTCGTGCACCGCCATCGCGAACGACACCTGCGAGAGCAGGTCCTTGAGCGTCTTCTGGGGCACGCTGAAGACGGGACCGAAGTTGGCGGCTTCCTGGACCAGCGGAAAGTCCTCGGCCGGCAGCGACTGCAGCGTGAAGCGGCTCTTGCCGCCCTTGAGCACCAGCTTGCTCGCGCTCGACTCGAGGCTCACGGTCTGGTCGGCCGGCATGGTGCGAAGAATGTCGATCAGCTTGCGCGCGCCGATGGTGGTCGTGAAGTTGCCTTCGTCGCCGCCGAGCTCGGCCGTGGTGCGGATCTGGATCTCGAGGTCGCTGGTGGTCAGCTGGATCTGGCCGCCGGTCTTGCGGATCAGCACGTTGGCGAGGATCGGCAGCGTGTGGCGCCGCTCCACGATGCCCGCCACCGACTGCAGCGCGGCAAGGACCTTGTCCTGGGTTGCCTTCAAAACGATCATGTCTTCTTCCTCTTCTCTTTTATCTCTTCGAATCCGCTGGAGGTGCCATTGTCCGCTGTTGCGAGGCGCCATTTCGATGACATTCGCGTGTCAGCCCTTGAGCGTCTGCTCGAGCACGTGAAGCTGCTGGTTGAGCTCGGTGAGCTGCTGGCGCTCGCCCGAGATCTTGCGCACCGCGTGCAGCACCGTCGTGTGGTCGCGCCCGCCGAACAGCTCGCCGATCTCCGGCAGGCTTTTCTGGGTGAGCTCCTTGGCCAGGTACATCGCGATCTGCCGCGGCCGCGCGATGCTGGCCGGGCGCTTCTTGCTGTACATGTCGGCGACCTTGATCTTGTAGTAGTCGGCCACCGTCTTCTGGATGTTCTCGACCGAGATCTGCCGGTTCTGAATGGACAGCAGGTCGCGCAGCGCCTCGCGCGCCAGGGCGATCGAGATCTCCTTCTGGTTGAAGCGCGAGTACGCGAGGATCTTGCGCAGCGCGCCTTCGAGCTCGCGCACGTTCGAGCGCACGTTCTTGGCGACGAAGAAGGCCACTTCCTCGGGCATTTCGGCCGACTCGGCGCGCGCCTTGTTGATCAGGATCGCCACGCGCATCTCGAGCTCTGGCGGCTCGATCGCCACCGTCAGGCCCGAATCGAAGCGCGAGACCAGCCGCTCGTGGATGTCGGCCAGGCCCTTCGGATAGGTGTCGCTGGTCATCACGATGTGCGACTTCTTGGCCAGCAGCGCCTCGAACGCATTGAAGAATTCTTCCTGCGTGCGGTCCTTGTTGGCGAAGAACTGCACGTCGTCGATCAGCAGCAGGTCGAGCGAGTGGTAGCGCTCCTTGAACTCGTCGAAGGTCTTGCGCTGGTAGGCCTTGACCACATCCGAGACGAACTGCTCGGCATGGATGTAGAGAACTTTGGCGTCTGCGCGGTCGGCCAGCAGCCGGTTGCCCACAGCATGCATCAGGTGGGTCTTGCCGAGGCCCACGCCGCCGTAGATGAACAGCGGGTTGTACAGGTGGCCCGGCATGCCGGCCACGTGCATGGCCGCCGCGCGCGCCATGCGATTGGCCGTGCCCTCGACCAGCGTGTCGAAGGTGAGGCCGGAGTTGAGGCGGTTCTTGAAGCCCGCGGCGGCCGGCTCCTCGCCGGGGCCGGCCACGTCGCGGGGCACGTCGGTTTCGGCCAGCACGGCCACCGGTGCCGAGCGTACGGGAGCTTCACGCGGAGCAAGCGCTAACTCAACTGCCACGGGCTGACCGTACATCTTTTCGGCCATGGCGGCGATCTTGCCGGCGTACTGGGCCCGGATCCAGTCGAGCTTGAAGCGGTTCGCGACGAACACCGTCATGCGCGAGAGATCGTCCGCGACCTGCGCCGTCAGCGGCTTGATCCAGGTGTTGAATTGCTGTTCCGACAGCTCCTGGGCGAGCTGGTCGACACAGGCCTGCCAGAGGCTTTCACCGATGCCGTCAGTCGACATGGGTGCTTGTAAAAGTAGTGCGTCCCTCGTCCATTTTTTTGGTATATGTATTGTGGATATTCTCTGCTGCAAGGCGGCCTGCATTCTAACTTGTCAAAACCTTATCCACATCCCCGCAGGGGCACCCAAAGGCCCGCAATCCCGATCGAAGTTTGGCGGTGCGCCGAATGTTTGCGATAATTGCGGGTTTCCCTGAAAACTCATTGCGTTCTTCGGGGAGCCTTCGAACCCGGTTCGATACAAGAGTCGAATAACGCTCCCAGCGCCCGCATGACCGCTGCGGCCTTCCAGGCCCGGCGGGAACATCGCGGATCAGGGGGAACCTGCAGGAAATCTCATCATGAAACGCACTTATCAAGCTTCCAAAGTCCGCCGCGCCCGTACCCACGGCTTTCTGGTCCGCATGAAGACCCGCGGCGGCCGCGCCGTCATCAACGCACGCCGCGCCAAGGGCCGCAAGCGCCTGGCCGTCTGACGCCAGCCGTTTCTCTGCCGTTGCCAGCAGCCGAACCGCCCGCGCCGGCTCCCGCAGCCAGCGCTCCCGGCGCGTCCGGCCCGGCTTCCATGCAGCGGCTCAAGACCCGCGCGCAATTCCAGGCCGTCCTCGCAGGTGCCACCGTGGCGCGCACCGCGCATTTCGCATTGCATCGCTGCGCGCTCGACACCACGTCGAGCGCGCAGCCGCTGTTTGCGTCCGACGATGTCTGGCTGGGCGCCATGGTGCCCAAGCGCTGGGCGCGTCGCGCGGTCACGCGCAACGCGATCAAGCGGCAGATCTATGCCGTGAGCGCCGCCGAGGGCGGCGGCCTGCCGCATGCCGCCCATGTGGTGCGCCTGCGCGCCGCCTTCGACCGCAAGGAATTCGTGAGCGCCACCTCGGACCGGCTCAAGGCCGCCGTGCGCGCCGAACTGCAGCAACTGCTGGCGCGTGCCGCACGCCCGGCGCCGGCGCCCTCGCGATGAAACGCCTGCTGATCGCGCTCGTGAAGGGCTACCGCCTGTTGCTGAGCCCCTGGCTCGGCCAGTCGTGCCGCTTCGCGCCGACCTGCTCGGTCTATTCGATCGAAGCGCTCGAAGTCCACGGCGCCTTCAAAGGCAGCTATCTCACGCTGTACCGCATCGCGCGCTGCCAGCCCTGGTGCCAGGGCGGGCACGATCCGGTTCCACCGAAATCACAGCGTCGCACTGCGCGTGCAGGCTCGCTGTTTTCGTCTCTTCTCTCCTCCGACAAGAAGTCTTCGTCATGAACGATATACGCCGCACCATCCTGTGGGTGATCTTTGGTTTCTCGCTGGTGCTGCTGTGGGACCAGTGGCAGGTCTTCAACGGCAACAAGCCGACCTTCCTGCCTTCGACCAAGCCGGCCGCGGTGGCCGCCAACACGCCCGCCGGCACCGCACCGGGCGCGGGCGCCAGCGTGCCGGCTGCATCGCCCGCGGGCCCGAGTGCCGTGCCCACGCAGACCGCGCCCGCGGCACCGCGCGAGCAGGTCAGCGTGACGACCGACCTGTTCAAGGCGGTGATCGACAGCGAGGGCGCCACGGTCAACCACCTCGAGCTGCTGCAGTACGAGGAAACGGAAGACCGCAGCAAGCATGTGGTGCTGTTCGACAACAGCTCGCCGGCCACGCGCTACGTGGCCCAGACCGGCCTCTTGAACCAGGCCGGCAGCGAGCGCTTCCCGAACCACCTGACGCCGATGACGGCCAAGGCCGGCCCGCGCGAGATGGCCCCAGGCCAGAACACGCTCGAAGTGAGCTTCGAAAGCGAGCCCTCCGGCGGCCTCAAGTACGTCAAGACCTATGTGTTCCAGCGCGGCGACTACGCGATCCGCGTGCGCCATGAGGTCGTCAACGTGAGCGACCAGCCGCGCGACGCGCAGCTCTACCTGCAGCTGCTGCGCCACGGCACTGTGGCCTCGAGCACCATGTTCGGCACCAACACCTTCACCGGTCCGGCCGCCTACACCGAGGAAAAGAAGTTCCACAAGCTCGACTTCGCGGACATCACCAAGGGCAAGGTCGAGCCGCCGCCGGCCGCCAACGACGGCTGGATCGCGATGGTGCAGCACTACTTCGTGTCGGCCTGGCTGCTCAAGGGCGACCCGGCCAGCGAGCAGCTGCGCCGTGAATTCCGCGTGAAGGACCTCGGCAACAACCTCTACACCATCGCCATGGTGGCCACGCTGCCGAAGATCGCCCCGGGCCAGACCCAGGTGGTCAACACCGCGCTGTTCGCTGGCCCCGAAGAAGAGAAGAAGCTCGAAGCCATCGCCCCGGGCCTCGACCTGGTCAAGGACTACGGCATCTTCGCGATCATCTCCAAGCCGCTGTACTGGCTGCTCTACCAGCTGCACGGCATCCTGGGCAACTGGGGCTGGGCGATCGTGGCGCTGGTGGTGCTGCTGAAGGCGGCTTTCTACTGGCTCAACGCCAAGGCCTATGCGAGCATGGCCAAGATGAAGGCCATCAACCCCAAGATCATGGAGATGCGCGAGCGGCTCAAGGACAAGCCGCAGGAGATGCAGCAGGAAATGATGCGGATCTACAAGACCGAGAAGGTCAACCCGATGGGTGGCTGCTTCCCGATCCTGATCCAGATCCCGGTGTTCATCGCGCTCTACTGGGTGCTGCTGTCGTCGGTCGAGATGCGCCATGCGCCCTGGATCGGCTGGATCACCGACCTCTCGGCGCCCGATCCCTGGTACATCCTGCCGATCGTGATGACGCTCACCTCGCTGTTCCAGACCTGGCTCAACCCGACGCCGCCCGATCCGATGCAGGCCAAGCTGATGTGGATCATGCCGCTCGCGTTCAGCGTGATGTTCATCTTCTTCCCGGCCGGCCTGGTGCTGTACTGGATCACGAACAACGTGCTGTCGATCGCGCAGCAGTGGTTCATCAACAAGCGCCTGGGCGTGCTCGGCAAGTAGCCGCACCGCGTCCGAGCCATCCCCTGAAGGGCCGCGCAAGCGGCCCTTTTTTGCTGAAAGAATCCGCCCATGCTCGCCCGCACCACCGATCCCATCGCCGCCATCGCCACCGCCCCGGGGCGCGGGGCCGTGGGCATCGTGCGCGTGTCGGGCGCGCGGCTGGCGCCGCTGGTCGACGCGATCTGCGGGCGCGCGCTCAAGCCGCGCGAAGCGACCTATCTGCCGTTCCGTGATGCCGACGGCGCGCCGATCGACCACGGGCTGGCGATCCACTTCCCCTCGCCGGCCTCCTTCACCGGCGAGGACGTGCTCGAGCTGCAGGCGCACGGCGGCGCGGTGGTGCTGCAGCTGCTGCTCGCGCGCTGCCTCGAGGCCGCGGCCGAGCCCGACCCGGTCACCGGCCGCCCCCGCCTGCCCGGCCTGCGCGTGGCCGAGCCCGGCGAGTTCAGCCAGCGCGCTTTTCTCAACGGCAAGATCGACCTCGCGCAGGCCGAGGCCATTGCCGACCTGATCGACGCCAGCACCGAGGCGGCCGCGCGCAGCGCCGGGCGCTCGCTGTCGGGCGCCTTCTCGC
>CAMLCW010000339.1 GCA_946478645.1 uncultured Variovorax sp. | reverse complement strand
CGTGGTGCGCTGGATCGACCAGGGCGTGGGCTGCTCGAAGGTGCCCGACATCCACGACGTGGGCCTGATGGAAGACCGCGCGACGCTGCGCATCTCGAGCCAGCACATCGCCAACTGGCTGCTGCACGGCGTGGTCACGAAGGCGCAGGTCGACGAGACCTTCCAGCGCATGGCCAAGGTGGTCGACCAGCAGAACGCGGGCGACCCGGTGTACCAGCCGATGGCCGGCCATTTCGACACCTCGGCCGCCTACAAGGCGGCGCAGGACCTGGTGTTCAAGGGCATCGCGCAGCCGAGCGGCTACACCGAGCCGCTGCTGCATGCGTGGCGCTTGAAGGTCAAGGCCGGGGCCTGATCGCCTCTTCGCTTGCTTGTGAACCACGGCGCCTTCGGGCGCCGTGTTTCGTTGGCCGTTAGGATGCGGATCGCTTTCCGCCTCCGGTTCCCCGCTTTCCCATGACACTCTCCTCGGCCCCCGCACGCTCGGCCACATCGATGCTGATCGTGCTGGCCTCGGCTTTCGCGCTGAGCCAGGCCTTCCGCACCGTCGGCGCGATGATGGCCACGCCGCTCGGCGGCCACTTCGGCCTCTCGCCCCAGCAGATCGGCCTCTGGGCCGGCACCTTCCATTTCATGTTCGGCGCGACCCAGCTCGCGATGGGCGTGGCGATCGACATCTACGGCGTGCGGCGCACGGTGCTCACCGCCTTTCCGCTCGCGGTCGCGGGCGCGGTGCTGTGCGCGGTGGCGCCGAGCTTCCATGCGCTGCTGCTCGGCCAGGCCATGATCGGCGTCGGCTGCGCGCCGGCATTCCTGGCCTGCACGGTGTTCATCGCGCGGCATTTCGAGGCCGCGCGCTTCACCGCGATGTCGGGCCTGGTGATGAGCATGTCGGGGCTCGGCATCCTGTTCACCGGCACGCCGCTCGCGCTGTTGATCGACGCGGCAAGCTGGCGCGCCGGCTATGCCGCGCTCGCCGGCTTCGCGCTGCTATCGTGGGGCTTCGTGTTCTGGCGCGTGCACGAGCCGCCGCAGGCCACGGCGCAGGAACAACGCCCGTCGTTGGGCCGCGCCGTGCGCGAGCTGCTGCCGCTGTTCGCGATGCCGCACACGCTGGGCCTGCTGTGCTTCGCCTGCGTGTCGTATGCCGCGTTCATCACGCTGCGCGGCCTCTGGCTCGGCCCGGTGCTGCACGACCGGCACGGGCTGTCGCTGGTCAACGCCGGCAACGTCGCGGTCGTGATGACCATCGCGGGCATCGCCAGCCCCGCGATCTTCGGCCGCCTCGATCCGGGCGGCGCGCAGCGCGGGCACTGGCTCATGGGCTGCGCGTTCATTGCCGCGGCGATGTTCACGCTCATGGCGCTCACGCATTCGCTGGCGCTCGACATCGGCCTGCCGATCCTCTATGGCCTGCTGTCGGGCTATTCGGTGCTGCAGTATTCGTACACGCGCGCGGCCTACCCTGCGGCCATGACCGGCCGCGCGCTCTCGCTGTTGAACATGGCGATCTTCCTTGGCGTGTCGCTGATGCAATGGACCACGGGCGTGGCCGCCTCATGGGCCGCGGCGAACGGCGTGGAGCCGTTCCGCGCCGTGTTCCTCACGATCGCGGGCATGGTCGCGGTGGGCACCACCGCGTTCATGCTGCTGCCGCGGGCCGAGCGGCAGCCTTGATCAAGCCGCCGCGATCTCGCACCCCTGCCGCGCCAGCGCGGCATCGATCCAGCTGCGGTCGTCCTTGCCCGCGAGGATCGCGCTCATCTTCTTCTGCTCCTGCTGGTGCTTGGCGGTGGCGGCCTTGAACACCGCCTCGGTCTCGTCGAAGGGTACGCACAGCACGCCGTCGTCGTCGCCGAGCAGCAGGTCGCCGGGCGCGATCACCATGCCCTCGATCGCGATCGGCACGTTGATCTCGCCGGGGCCGTCCTTGTAGGGGCCGCGGTGGCTCACGCCGGCAGCAAAGATGGGGAATTCCTGCGCACGGATCCACGCCAGGTCGCGCACCGCGCCCCACAGCACGAGACCGGCCAGGCCGCGCACCTTGGCATGGCTGATCATGAGTTCGCCGATCAGCGAATTGCTCAAGTCGCCGCCGCCGTCGACCACCACCACGTCGCCGGCCTGCGCGAGGTCGAGCGCCTTGTGGATCATGAGGTTGTCGCCGGGCCGCGTCTTCACGGTGAGCGCCGCGCCGGCCATGGCGCCGCCGCCGTGCAGCGGGCGCAGGCGCGCGCCGCCGGCGGTCATGCGGTTCATCACGTCGCTCACGTTGGCCACGGGCAGGTCGCCGAAGCGCGCCACGGTTTCGGCGCTCACGCTTCGTTGGCGTTGCAGGATTCGGAATCCGATCATTGAAGTCTCCAAATAGAAATTGAACTGAAGGAAAGTGGAAAAAAGGCGGGCTCAGCGCGCGGCCAGCGCTTCTGCCGCGGGCGCAACCGGACGCCGGCGCTTGGGCCGCAGGGTGGCAAGCAGCAGCAATGCGGTCACCACCAGGAAGCCCAGGCTGATCGGCCGCGTGAAGAAGACCGAGGCGTCGCCCGCCGACAGCAGCAGCGCGCGGCGCAGGTTCTCTTCCATCATCGGACCGAGCACGTAGCCGAGCACCAGCGGCGCGGGCGGGCAGTCGAGGCGCGCAAAGATGTAGCCAAGCACGCCCACGCCCGCGCACAGGTACACGTCCATGGCGTTGCCGTTGACGGTGTAGTTGCCGAGCGCGCAGAACATCACGATGGCCGGGAACAGCCAGCGGTACGGCACGCTCAGCAGCCGCACCCACAAGCCCACCAGCGGCAGGTTGAGTGCCACCAGCAGCGCGTTGCCGATGAACATGCTCGCGATCACGCCCCAGAACAGCTCGGGGTTGCGGGTCATCACCGTGGGGCCGGGCTGCACGCCGTTCATCACCATCGCGCCGAGGATCAGCGCCATGGTGGCGCTGCCCGGAATGCCGAGCGTCAGCGTGGGGATGAAGGCGGTCTGCGCGGCCGCGTTGTTGGCCGCTTCGGGCGCGGCCACGCCCTCGATCGCGCCCTGCCCCAGCCGCTCGGGATGGCGCGCGAGCTTCTTCTCGACCATGTAGGCGGCGAAGGTCGAGATGGTCGGGCCGGTGCCGGGCAGCACGCCGAAGAACGCGCCGAGCGCAGTGCCGCGCAGCGACGGCGCGATGATCGCCTTGAGCTCCGCGGCGCGCAGCCAGATGCCGCCGAGCGGCGTGCTGAACACGCTGCGCTCCTCGGGCTCGGCCAGGTTCTTCAGCACCTCGGCGATCGCGAAGAGCCCGACCGCCAGCACCGTGAAGCCGATGCCGTCGGCCAGCTCGGGCACGTCGAAGGTGTAGCGCTCGATGCCCGAGTTGACGTCGGTACCGACCAGCCCGACGAGCAGGCCCACCACCACCATCGCGATGGCCTTGAGCGCGTCGCCGCTCGACAGCACGGTGGCCGAGACCAGGCCCATCAGCATCAGCGAGAAGTAGTCTTCGGCGCCGAACTCGATGGCCCAGCCCGCGAGCGGCACGCCCAGCAGCGCGATCAGCAGCGTGCCGATGCAGCCCGCGATGAACGAGGACAGCGCCGCGGTGGCGAGCGCGGCGCCCGCGCGGCCCTGGCGTGCCATCTGGTAGCCGTCGAGGCAGGTGACCGCCGAAGAGGTCTCGCCCGGCAGGTTGACCAGGATCGCGGCGGTCGAGCCGCCGTACTGCGCGCCGTAGTAGATGCCCGCCAGCATGATGAGCGCCGACACGGGCTGCAGCCCGAAGGTGAGCGGCAGCAGCATCGAGATGGTGACCAGCGGCCCCACGCCGGGCAGCACGCCGATCAGCGTGCCCAGCAGCACGCCCATGAAGCAGTAGCCGAGGTTCTGCAGCGTCATCGCGACGCCGAAGCCCAGGCCGAGGTGTTCGAGGAATTCCATGGCCTAGAACCTCCACGCGAAAAGCGCATAGGGCAACTGGAGCCCCCAGATGAACACCGCGACCGCGCCGAGGTTGAGCACCGCGGTGAGCACCAGCACCTCGACCAGCCGGAATTCCCGGCCGGCCAGTGCAGCAATGCCCAGCAGCAGCGCCAGCGCGGGCACCAGGCCGATGCGCTCGATGGCTGCGCCGAAGGCCAGCATGGCCACCGTGAGCAGCGCGAGCGCGCCCCAATCCCAGCGGCCCTGCACCGGCTGGAGGCTGCGCAGGCCGCGCAGCAGCACGACGCCGCCGATCAGCACCAGCAGGCCGCCGAGCGCGCGCGGGAAGTAGCCCGGCCCCATCTCGCCGAGCGTGCCGACCGGGTAGTCGCGTGCCGCGAAGAACGCGAAGGCGCCGATCGAGACGAAGAGCAGTCCCGCGAGCGCGTCGCGGTTGCCGAAGAGTTTCAGCTTCATGCCGTGCTCCGGACTGCCGTCAAGGCGCCACCGGCAGCTTGGCGGCCTTGACCACCGCGGTCCACTTCGGAACGTCCGACTTCACCAGGTCCGCAAACTCCTGCGCGCTGCCGCCGAGCGACTCGGCACCGGCCGCTTTCAGCTGGGCCTGCACGCGCTCCTGCTGCAGCAGTGCGTTGATGCGCGTGTTGAGCAATGCGATCACCGCCGGCGGCGTGCCGGCCGGTGCCGCCACGCCCCACCAGGTGACGGCCTCGGAATCCTTCACGCCCAGTTCTTCCAGCGTGGGCACATCCGCGAGGTCGGCGCTGCGCTTCTTCGCGAACACGGCCAGCGGCCGCAACGTGCCTTCCTGGATGTGGGCCATGGCCGAGGGCACCGAGGCGATGTAGACATCGACCCGGCCGCCGAGCAGCTCGGGCAGCGCCTGGCCCGTGCCCTTGTACGGCACGTGCAGCAGCTTGATGCCGGAACGCTGCTGGAACAGCTCGCCCGCGAGGTGCGAACTGGTGCCCACGCCCGGCGTGGCGAGCCGCACCTTGCCCGGCTTCGCCTTGGCCTGGGCCATCAGGTCGGCCACCGAGGCGATCGGCGAATCCTTGCGCACCACCATCACCTGCGGCGCCGACGCCACCAGCACCACCGGCGCGAAGTCGGCCACCGGGTCGTAGTTGCCCTTGCCGAGAATCGGATTGATCACCATGTTGGCGTTCTGCGCCATCACGATCGAATAGCCGTCGGGACGGGCCTTGGCCGCAAGGCTCAGGCCCAGGCTGCCGCCGCTGCCGGGCTTGTTCTCGGGGACCACGGTCCAACCGTTCTGCTTGCTGAGTTCGTTGGCGATCACGCGCGAGACCGTATCCGTGCCGCCGCCCGGCGGGAACGGCACGATCATGCGGATCGGCTGGTCGGGGTAGGCGTCGGCGTGGGCCGCACCGGGGCCTGCGATGGCGAGGCCGAGGACGATGGCGCCGAGGGCGCGCTGGGTGCGTTGATTGATGTGCTTCATTCTTTTGTCTCCTTGATGTGTTGTCTGCTGTCTTGCGGATGCGGGCCGGCGCGCGCCCGCGGCGTTGTCACTCGGTCGCGAGCTCGGCCACGCGCACCAGGTTGTGCGCATCGGGTTCGCCGCCGTTCAGGATGTCGATCACCTGCTGCGCGGCCATCTGCGCCATCGCGCGGCTGGCGCCCGCCGTGACGCCGGCAATGTGCGGCGTGGCGATCAGGTTCGGCGCCGACCACAGCGGGCTGCCGGCCGGCGGCGGCTCCTCGG
>CAMLCW010000338.1 GCA_946478645.1 uncultured Variovorax sp. | reverse complement strand
GGAGGAGCCGAAGGCGGGGGACATTCGCGGAGGGAGTACCCGGTGGCCTGGGCACTCGCCCTGAACCGCAGCGAACCAAACAGCAGCCACAACACGCACAGCATCGAAGCACCACAACCGAAGAGGTCACAACAATGAAACACCACCTGACCCGCATCCTCGGCCTCACCGCCGTGGCGCTCGCCGCCACGCAGGCCCTCGCCGCCGACCTCAAGATCGGCTTCATCAGCTCGCTCTCCGGCCCCGTGGCCGCGCTCGGCGTGCCGTATGAGAAGGGCATCCGCGCGGCCATCGCCGAGCATCCGCAGATTGCAGGGCGCAAGGTCGAACTCATCGTGCTCGACGACGCCTCCGATCCGACCACCGCCGGGCGCAACGCACGCAAGCTCGTCGTCGAGGACAAGGTCGACGTGCTCATCGGCACCTCGGGCGTGCCCGGTGCCATGGCCATTGCGGCCGTCGCGCGCGAGCTCAACACACCGCTCATCTCGCCCACGCCCGTCACCATCGCGGGCCCTGAAGGCGCGTGGACCGTCACCGTCTCGCAGCCGTTCCCGCTCATGGTCGCCGGCGTCGTCGACCGCATGAAGAAGTCGGGCGTCAAGACCGTGGCATTCATCGGCTTCTCCGATGCGCTCGGCGACCTGGCCTACGACTCGCTCGTGAAGAGCGCCGAGAAGGCCGGCATCCAGGTCGTCGGCAACGAACGCTATGCGCGCAGCGATTCGTCGGTCGCGGGCCAGGTGCTCAAGATCGTCGCCAAGCGGCCCGACGCCGTGTTCGCGGGCAACTCGGGCACGCCCGGCGCGCTGCCTTACCTGGCATTGGCCGAGCGCGGCTACAAGGGCAAGATCTACGGCACGCACGGCTTGATCAATGCCGACTTCGTGCGCGTCGGCGGCACCGCCATCGAAGGCCTGCAGGTGCCCAGTGGCCCGGTGCTGGTGGCCGATCAGTTGCCCGACAGCAACCCGATCAAGAAGGTGGCGATGGGTTTCCGCGCGGCCTACCAGAAGGCCCATGGCGCCGTGCCGACGGATGCCTTCTCGTCCTACACCTACGACGCCTACCTGCTGCTCGCCGACGCCGCCGCGCTCACCAAGGGCGAGCCGGGCACGCCGCAGTACCGCACGGCGCTGCGCGATGCGATCGTTTCGACCAAGGAGCTTGTCGGCACCCACGGCGTCTACACCTTCAAGCCCGACGACCGCTACGGCTCCGACCAGCGCGGCGTGGTCGTGGTGCAGATGCAGAAGGGCCAGTGGAAGCTGGTGCCCTGACGTTGCATTCGTACGACCCAGGGCCTGCGCCGATGACCTCCAGCTACCGCGACCACCCCGAGCACATTGCCGCGCTCGTGCAGGACGACCGCGTGCACCGCGACCTGTACCTCAGCGACGAGCTGTTCGCGCTGGAGCAGGAGCGCCTGTTCGCCAACACCTGGGTCTTCCTCGGCCATGCGAGCCAGGTGCCGGAGGCGGGCGACTTCATCACGCAGGAAATCGCGGGGCGTCCGCTCGTGATGGTCCGTCAGCCCGACGGCGCGGTGCGCGTCATGTACAACCGCTGCGCCCACAAGGGCACGCAACTCGTGACCGACGAAAGCGGCAACACCGGCCGCTTCTTCCGCTGCCCGTACCACGCGTGGACCTACAAGCTCGACGGCGCGCCGCTCGGCCTGCCGCTGAAGAATGGCTACGAAGGTACGCAACTCAAGGCCTGCGAATCGGGGCAGGGGCTGTCGGTGGTGAAGCACGTGAAGGTGTATCGCGACTTCGTGTTCGTGCGCCTGGCGGATACCGGCCCGTCGTTCGAGGACTACTTCGGTGAGGTGCTCGGCGCGCTCGACAACATGGTCGACCGCTCGCCCGAGGGCAGGCTCAGCGTGGGCGGCGGCGTGCTGCGCAACATCGTCCACTGCAACTGGAAGATGTACCTCGAGAACATCAACGACACGGTGCACCCGATGTCGACGCACGAGTCGGCCACCAAGGCGGCCGAGGCACTGTGGGAAGGGCACGCGCCCACCGACCCCAAGCCGATGGCGATGGAGCAGATACTGCCCTTCGGCGCGGGCTACGAATTTTTCGACAAGATGGGCGGGCGCGTGTTTGCCAACGGCCACAGCGTGCTCGGGGTCAACTTCAGCATCCATTCCAACTACGCGCAGCTGCCCGAATACGAGGCCGCCATGCGCGCCGCGCACGGCGAGGCGCGCGCCAGCGAGATCCTGCAGCGCTCGCCGCAGAACTCGGTGCTCTATCCGAGCCTGTCGGTCAAGGGCTCGCCGCAGGCCATCCGCGTGATCCGGCCGCTGGCGGCCAACCGCACGCTGATTGAGGCCTGGAGCTTTCGCGCGGCCGGCGCGCCCGATCTTCTTTTTGAACGCGCGATGAGCTACAACCGCCTCGTGTTTTCGCCGATGTCGGTGGTGGCGCATGACGACGTGCACCTGTTCGAGAGCATCCAGCAGGGCCTGCGCGCGGGTGGCAACGAATGGATCAGCCTGCACCGCAACCACGACCCGGCCGAGACGCAGCAGGCGACGGTGACCACCAACGGCACCAACGAGCTGCTGATGCGCAACCAGTTCCGCGCCTGGGCCAAGGCGATGGCGGCGGGCATGGAGGCCTCGGCATGAACGGCGACCCGCGCGACTTCGCCGCACACGAGGCGGAGCTGCTCGACGCGCGGCGATTCGCCGAGTGGCTAGCGCTCTTCACCGACGACGGCCACTACTGGGTGCCGCTGCTCGGCGCGGCGCAGGCCGATCCGTTCTCGCACAACTCGCTCGCCTACGAAGACCGGCTGCTGCTGCAGCTGCGCGTGGACCGGCTGGCCAATCCACGTGCCCATTCGCAGCATCCGCCGAGCCGCAGCCAGCATGTGCTGCAACCCTCGCGCATCGAAGTCGAGTCGCCCGGCGAGGTGCGACTGCGCACGCCGTTCCTCTACATCGAGGCGCGCGGCGACGCGCAGGTGCTGCTGAGCGGCACCGCGCGGCATCACCTCGTGCGCACGCCTCGGGGCTGGGGCCTGCGCGAGAAGCGCGTCGACCTGCTCGACGCGGCGCGTGCGTTGCCCGCGATCCAGTTGTTCATCTGAGTTTCCGTTCGACTGTCCGTTCGTTTTCATCCACCTTCCTCACCGGAGCCAAGACATGAAGAGCCTGATGTTGACCTTGACGCGCGGCGCCCTCGCCGCGGCGCTGACCGCCTGCGGCATGGCAAGCGCCTTCGCGGCCGATCTCAAAGTGGGGCTGAGCGTCTCGCTCTCGGGGCCCAATTCGTCGCTCGGCGTGCCCTATGCCAAGGGCATGCAGGCCGCGCTGGCCTACAAGGGCGAGGTCGAGGGCCGCAAGATCCAGCTCATCGTGCTGGACGACGGCTCCGATCCCACCACGGCCGGCCGCAATGCACGCAAGCTGATCGAGGAGGAGAAAGTCGACGTGCTCATGGGCACTTCGGGCGTGCCCGCCGCCATCGCGATGGCACAGGTAGGCAAGGGCGCGAAGACGCCGATGATCGGCTTGACACCCATCCTGCTGGATCCGGCCGACAACGAATGGGTGATGACCGTGGCGCAGCCCACGCAGCTCATGATCGATGCGGTGATCGAGCGCATGAAGCGCAACAACGTCAAGACCGTGGGCTACATCGGTTTTTCCGACGCCTGGGGCGACCTGGTCTACAACGCGATGATGAAGGCCGCGCCCGCGGCCGGCATCAAGGTGGTGAGCAACGAGCGCTATGCGCGCGCCGACGCGTCGGTCACCGGGCAGGTGCTCAAGATCGTCGCGCTGCGTCCCGACGCGGTGATGACGGGCGGCGCGGGCACACCGGGCGCGCTGCCGTTCCTGGCGCTGCAGGAGCGCGGCTTCAAGGGCGGCGTGTACGGCCAGCATGGCCTGATCAACCCCGACTTCGTGCGTGTGGTCGGCGCGGCGGGGCAGAACGCGCTGATGCCCACCGGGCCGGTGATCGTGGCCGAGCAGCTGCCGGCGGACTACCCGACCAAGAAGATCGCGACCGACTTCCGCGCCGTGTTCCAGAAGGTCAACAACGCCGCCACGAACGACGCCTTCTCGGCCTACTCGTTCGACGGCTGGCTGGTGTTCGTCGATGCCGCCGCGCGTGCCATGAAGAAGGCCGAGCCGGGCACCGCCGAGTTTCGCGTGGCGCTGCGCGACGCGATCTTCAGCACCAAGGAAGTGGTGGGCACCCATGGCGTCTACACCTTCAAGCCCGGCAACCTCTACGGCGTGGACGAACGCGCGCGCGTGATCGTCAAGCTCGACAACGGCCAATGGAAGCTCGCACCTTGAGCACACGCGCGAGAACGATCCGGACAACAACGATCCTGCAGGGAGCTTCCTCATGACATGGGACGTGGCATTGATTCTCGTCACCGATGGCCTCGCCAACGGTGCCGTCTATCTGCTCGCCGGCCTCGGGCTGGTGCTGATCTTTTCCGTCACCCGCGTGGTGTTCGTGCCGTTCGGCGACCTCGCGGCCTTCGCCGCGCTGTCGCTCGCGGCCTTCGAGACCGGCCGCGTGCCGCCGACCATCGGCATGGTGGCGGTGCTCGCGGCGCTGGCGCTGGCCACCGAGATCGGCAGCCTGGTGCGCCGCGGCGAGCTGGCGCGCATTCCGAAGGCGCTCCTGACCTGGGGCGTGCTGCCCGCGGTGCCGTGCGTGCTCGCCTGGCTCGCGGCGCGCCCCGGCGTGCCGGTGGCGGTGCACATCGCCGTGGCGGTGCTGCTGGTGGTGCCGATGGCGCCGCTGCTCGCGCGCGTGGTGTTCCAGCCGATCGCCGACGCGTCGGTGCTGGTGCTCTTGATCGTGTCGCTGGCGCTGCACTTCCTGCTGTCTGGCCTGGGCCTCTTGTTCTTCGGGCCCGAAGGCTCGCGCACCACGCCGCTGACCGACGCCATGCTCACGCTCGGCGACGGCTTCACGGTCAGCGGCCAGGTGGTGCTGATGGTGGGCGCGGCGATCGTGCTCAGCGGGCTGTTCTTCCTGGTGTTCGAACGCACGGTGGCCGGCAAGGCGTTGCGCGCGACCGCGGTCAACCGCGTGGGCGCGCGGCTGGTCGGCATCCGGCCGGTGCGCACCGCGCTGCTGGCCTATGGCTGCGCGTCGCTGCTCGCCGGCCTGATCGGCGTGCTGATCGCGCCGGTGACCACCATGTATTACGACTCGGGCTTCATCATCGGCCTGAAGGCCTTCGTGGCCGCGATCATCGGCGGGCTGGTGAGCTATCCGATGACGGCGCTCGGCGCGCTCGCGGTCGGCGTGGTCGAGAGCTTCGCGTCGTTCTGGAGCGGCGCGCTGAAGGACGTGATCGTGTTCAGCCTGCTGATCCCGGTGCTGATGCTGCGCTCGTTCCTGGCGACCCATGCCGAAGAGGAAGAAGACGAGGTGGAGCAATGAACGCGAACAACCGCAAACGCATGGCGTGGATCGCCGGGGTGGTCGTGGTGCTGGCGCTGCTGCCCGCACTGGCGGGCAGCTTCACGGTCTCGCTCTTCAACGACATCGGCATCGGCGCCCTGGTGGCGCTGGGGCTGGTGCTGCTCACCGGCGTGGGCGGCGCAACCTCGTTCGGGCAGGCGGCCTTCGTCGGCATCGCGGCCTACGCAACGGCATGGCTCACGACCACGCAAGGCATGTCGCCC
>CAMLCW010000337.1 GCA_946478645.1 uncultured Variovorax sp. | reverse complement strand
TTTGACTTCTCAGCGGACCAGTTCGCCGACCTTGTCGGTCTTGTCTTTCCATTCTTCGGCGTCGGGCAGCGCCGGCTTGCGCTTGGTGATGCTCTTCCAGCCGTCGGCCTGGGCGAGTTCGGCATTGAGCTTGATGAACGCGATCTGGTTGGCCGGAAGGTCTTCCTCGGCATAGATCGCATTGACCGGGCATTCGGGAATGCACACCGCGCAATCGATGCACTCGTCCGGATCGATCACCAGCATGTTGGGGCCTTCGCGGAAGCAATCCACGGGGCAAACGTCCACGCAGTCGGTGTATTTGCAGCGGATGCAGGCTTCGGAGACGACGTGGGTCATTGGCTTCTTCTAACGTCAGTGGTCGGGGAAAACCCGTGATTTTAGGCGTTTACAGGCGCTGGCTGCACGAGCACGGCCGCGGCGGTCTTGTGGGTGGCGGTATCGACCAGCACCAGCGAGCCCAGCGCGCGCGATTGCGCGA
This sequence comes from uncultured Variovorax sp., assembly GCA_946478645.1. The sequence goes on along the minus strand of CAMLCW010000337.1, from coordinate 5,213 downwards.
ACGGCAGCACCGCCAGCGGCTGCTGCAGTGTCAGCACCACGTCGCCGATGGAATTGGCTTCGAGTTGCGCCGCGGGATCGGATTCGAGCGTGGTGATGTTGACGCGATCGACGATGCGCGCCACCTTGGCCTTGACCCAGCGATGGCCCTGCAGCGCCCAGTAGATCCGGCCCGCCACCAGGGGCTCGTCGTCGAGCCAGGCCACGGTCGCGGTGATCTCGCGCACCGGCTCGAAGGCGCCGGGCGCCAGCAGCCAGTCGCCGCGCGACACGTCCACTTCGCGGTCGAGCACGATGCCGGCGCTGTGGCCCGCGTGCACCGCCTTCGGCGCGCGCGTGTGGCTCAGCACCTGGGCCACGGTCGCGGTCTGGTTGCTCGGCAGCACGGTCACGCGCTGGCCCGGCTCGACGTGGCCCGCGGCCACGCGGCCCCAGAACACGCGGCGGCCCTGCGAGGTGTCGGCGGAGGAAGAGAACTTTTCGACCCACTGCACCGGGCAGGCGAAGGGCACGGACTCGTCCTGTACGGTGACCGGCAGCGCCTCCAGGAGCTCGAGCAGGCTCGGGCCCTCGTAGCCGACCCAGTCGGCATGCCGCGTGGCCACGTTCCAGCCCTTGAGCGCCGAGATCGGCACGATCCCCGCGACCTTCACGCCCGCGGCTTCCGCAAACGCATTCAGCGCCGTCGAGATGCGTTCGAAGGCCAGCGCGGCGTCGCCGATGGCGTCGAGCTTGTTGACCGCGAAGACGATCGACTGCACGCGCAGCAGGTGCGTGAGCAGCGTGTGGCGGCGCGTCTGCGGCAGCAGTTCGTTCGGCACCACGGTGCCGTCCTGCACCTCGGCGGCCCAGGCCAGCTTGGTGGCATCGACCAGCACCACGGCGGCGTCGGCGGCCGAGGCGGCCGTGACCATGTTGCGCGTGTACTGCTCGTGGCCCGGTGCGTCGCCGATGATGAACTTGCGCTTCGCGGTCGAGAAGTAGCGGTAGGCCACGTCGATCGTGATGCCTTGTTCGCGCTCGGCCGAAAGGCCGTCGGTCAGCAGCGCGAGGTCGGTCTCGCCGCCGCGCTGCACGCCGGCCAGCTGGTCTTGCAGCACCGTCTTGCTGTCGACCAGCAGGCGGCCGATCAGCGTGCTCTTGCCGTCGTCGACCGAGCCGCAGGTGATGAAGCGCAGGGCGGTGCCGGTGTCGGCCTCGACGGCGGTGGGGATTGCGGTCGTCGTGCTCATCAGAAATATCCGTCCTTTTTGCGCTTTTCCATGGAGGCTTCGGAGGTCATGTCGTCCATGCGCGTGGCACCGCGTTCGCTGACGTCGACCGACAGCGTCTCCAGCACCACGTCGCCCGCGTCCGCGGCCAGGCTCTCGACCGGGCAGGTGGTCGTGATGTCGCCCACGGTGCGAAAGCGCACGTCGCGCGTCTGCACCGTCTCGCCGTCGCGCGGCGGGGTCAGCGGCGTCACGGGCACCAAGAGGCCGCGGCGCTCGACCACTTCGCGCTTGTGCGTGTAGTAGATCGACGGCAGGCCGACCTCTTCGCGCGCGATGTACTGCCACACGTCGAGCTCGGTCCAGTTCGAGATCGGGAACACGCGGAAGTGCTCGCCCGGCGCAAGGCGCGTGTTGAACAGCGTCCAGAGCTCAGGGCGCTGGTCCTTGGGCTGCCATTGGCCGAAGGCATCGCGGTGCGAGAAGATGCGCTCCTTGGCGCGCGCCTTTTCCTCGTCGCGGCGGGCGCCGCCGATCAGTGCGTCGAAGCGGAACTCTTCGATGGCTTCGAGCAGCGTCACCGACTGGTGCGCATTGCGCGATTCGCCGGGGTGCGCGAGGCGCACGGTGCCGCGCGCCATCGAATCTTCGACCTTGCGCACGATCAGCTCGGCGCCCAGTTCCTTCGCGCGCAGGTCGCGGTAGTCGGTCACCTCGGGAAAGTTGTGGCCGGTGTCGATCATCAGCAGCGGATACGGAAGGCGCCCGGCGCCGAAGGCCTTCTCGGCGCACTTCAGCAGCACGAGCGAGTCCTTGCCGCCCGAGAAGAGCAGGGCGGGGCGCTCGAAGGCGGCCGCCACTTCGCGCAGGATGAAGATGGTCTCTTCCTCGAGCGCATCGAGGTGCGTGTTCGACAGGTGCGCCGGCGGCAGCAGCAGTTCGGATTCGGTGCGGGCGTTCATCAATAGGGTGCTCGGTCAGTGTGCGAGATGCAGGCCGCACTCGCGGTTGTCTTCGCCCTTGGTCGGGTCCACGTAGTCGAAGTTGTTCGGCAGGCCATGCGCCTCGCAGTAGGCGTACAGCTCCTTGGACGACCAGTGCAGCAGCGGCGCGACCTTGATCAGCCCGTCGGGGTTGACGCTGACCGGGTCCATCTGTGCGCGCACGGCGGTGTCGGTGGCGCGCAGCGCGGTGAACCACACCTTGGGCGCTGTCTCGCGCAGCGCGCGGGCGAAAGGCTCCAGCTTCACCTCTTCGGTGAAGGCGGCATGGCGCGGATCGTCGAGCGCCGGTGTCGGGCCTTCGACCGCCTCGCGGTGCGCGCGCGAGCGGCGCGGCAGGTAGATGTGCAGGTCGAGGCCGAGCTGCTTGGTCACTTCGTCGGCAAAGCGGTAGGTGGCTTCGGTGTTGTAGCCGTTGTCCATCCAGACCACGGGCACGTCGCGCCTGGCGCGCGTGACCATGTGCAGGATCACCGCCTCGAAGGGCCGGAAATTGGTCGTGACGATCGCGGGCTGGCCGAGGCTGATCGCCCAGTCCACCAGGCCTTCGGCATTGCGGCCGAGCTCCGTGTTGATGCGTGCCAGTTCGAGGTCGAGGCTGCTCATGCGCTTGCGCCTTCGCGCTTGAAGAGGGGCGCGGGGGTGACCGCGTCGCCCTGGTAGAAATTGGCGAAGCGGTCGAACTGGCGCTGCGCGTCGGAGGCGTCCACGCCTTCCTTGAGCACCGCGCTCGAGAAACCCATGCGCTCCATTTGCACCAGTTGGTCGATCAGCACGTCGCCGGTCGCGCGGATGTCGCCCTTGAAGCCGAGGCGGCGGCGCAGCAGGAAGGCCTGGCTGTAGGCGCGGCCGTCGGTGAACTTGGGAAAGTGCAGGTCGATGCGCTCGATGTCTTCGAGGCACACCTCGATGGCGAGCGGGTCGGCGTCGTTCGCGAGCTGCAGCACCTTCGGGTCGCCGTCGTCCACGTGTTCTTCGGCCGCAAGGATGTTCAGTCGGCGGTTCATGCGGCTTCCTCCACCTTGAAGCGCGCACCGTTGGCCGCGGCCTTGAACGGGTCGTGGCCCACGCGGCGCAGCGTGTCGATGAAGTTCTCGCCGCCCTCGCGGCTGTCGCGGTAGGCCGTGAGCACGGCCTCGATCACCGCCGGCACCTCGGCCGCCGAGAACGAGGGGCCGACCACCTTGCCGGCCTGTGCAGGCCCGCCGAGCTCGGAGCCGTCGCCGCCGCCGAGCGTGACCTGGTACCACTCCTTGCCGTCCTTGTCGACGCCGAGGATGCCGATGTGCCCGCTGTGGTGGTGGCCGCACGAGTTGATGCAGCCGCTGATGTGCAGGTCGATCTCACCGATGTCGTCGAGCTCGTCGAGGTCCTGGTAGCGCTCGGTGATGGCTTCGGCGATCGGGATCGAGCGCGCATTGGCCAGCGAGCAGAAGTCGCCGCCCGGGCAGGCGATCATGTCGGTCAGCAGGTGCACGTTGGCGCTGGCGAAGCCGGCCGCGCGCGCGGCGAGCCACAGCGCGTGCAGGTCTTCGGCATGCACCCAGGGCAGCACGATGTTCTGGTCGTGCGTCACGCGGGCTTCACCGGCCGAGAAGCGATCGGCCAGCACCGCCAGGGTGTCGAGCTGGTCGGCCGAGGCGTCGCCGGGCGCCTGCTTCAGGCGCTTGAACGACAGCGTCACCGCGCGCAGCGCGGGGTTCTTGTGCGGCGCCACGTTGCGGGCGAGCCAGCGCGCGAACTGCACGTCGTCGGCGGCATGGGCGCGCAGCTCGGCGTCGGTCTTCTCGGCGCTCTGCAGCACGCGCGTGGCGAGCGTCGGCGGCACGAACGATGCCGCCACGCGGTCGAACTCGGCCTGCGTGATCGTGTGCGGCGCGCCGTCGTGCTCGATGATCTGCTTGTACTCGGCTTCGACGTCGTCGATGTAGCGCTGGCCTTCGGCCTTGACCAGGATCTTGATGCGCGCCTTGTAGATGTTGTCGCGGCGGCCGTAGCGGTTGTAGACGCGGATCACGGCCTCGAGGTAGTTCATGATCTGCTGCCACGGCAGGAACTCGCGCAGCACCGTGCCGACGATCGGGGTGCGGCCCATGCCGCCGCCCACCTGCACGCGGAAGCCGATCTCGCCCGCTGCGTTCTTCACGAGCTTCAAGCCGACGTCGTGCCAGCCGGTCGCGGCGCGGTCTTCGGTGGCGCCGGTGATCGCGATCTTGAACTTGCGCGGCAGGAACGCGAACTCGGGATGCAGCGTGCTCCACTGGCGCATGATTTCCGCATAGGGGCGCGGATCGGCCACTTCGTCGATCGCGATGCCCGCGCGCTCGTCACTGGTGATGTTGCGGATGCAGTTGCCGCTGGTCTGGATGCCGTGCATGTCCACCGAGGCCAGCAGGTCCATCACGTCGGCCGACTTGGAGAGCGGAATCCAGTTGTACTGCACGTTCTGGCGCGTCGAGAAATGCGCGTAGTGCGTCGGCAGCTTGTGGCTGCCGAGCTTGCCCTGGATCTCGAGTGCCTGGCGGTAGACCTCGGCTTCGGGCTCGTCGTATTCGCGCGCGATCTTCGCGAGCACGCGCAGCTGGCGGCTCGACAGCTCGCCATAGGGCACGGCGACGCGCAGCATCGGGGCATAGCGCTGCACGTACCAGCCGTTCTGCAGGCGCAGCGGCTTGAACTCGTCTTCGCTGAGCTTGCCTTTTTGCCAGCGCTCGAGCTGGTCGCGGAACTGGGCAGCCCGTTGGCGGACGAACTGGCGGTCGAAATCTGTGTATTGGTACATCGTGTGGTTCTTGAGGAAGCGGCGCCCATGCGTTGAGGCGGGGCGGGCCGGCGGCAAGAAAGGCAGGATTCTGAAAGCGCGGCTTATGGAACCAAACTATTTTTTGGTTCGGCTCTTATGCGGATAAGCTTATTCGCCAGTGTTCATGCGGGTTTGCGGGGGTTTTGAGGGGTTTTCTGGATAAGGGCGGGGGCCGGGTTTCGCCCCGGCGGGCGACTCA
>CAMLCW010000336.1 GCA_946478645.1 uncultured Variovorax sp. | reverse complement strand
GCTCGAAGCTGTCGCGCCGCACCAGGTGCACGATGAGCTTGAGCCGCATCTTCCGCCGCACCGCGGTCTCGCCGAAGATCGCGCGGATGTCGAGCAGGCCGATGCCGCGCACCTCGAGCAGGTTCTGCAGCAGGTCGGGGCAGCGCCCCTCGATGGTGTTCTGGTTGATGCGGTAGAGGTCGACCGCGTCGTCGGCCACGAGGCCGTTGCCGCGCGAGATCAGCTCGAGCCCGAGTTCGCTTTTGCCGAGCCCCGATTCGCCGGTGATCATGACGCCCATGCCGAGGATGTCCATGAACACGCCATGCATCGAGGTGCGCTCGGCGAAGTGCTTCGACAGGTAGGCGCGCAGCAGGTCGATCACGAAGGCCGACGACTCGCGCGTGGCGAACAGCGGCAGCTGCGCGCGCTCGCAGATCGACAGCAGCTCGTCGGGCGCGGCCTGGCCGTCGGCCAGCACCAGCATCGGCGGCTCCAGCGTGACGATGCGCGCGATGCGCCGCGCGCAGTCTTCCAGGCTGCCGCGCGTGAGGTAGGCCACTTCGCGCGCACCGAGGATCTGCACGCGGTAGGGATGGATGTAGTTGAGGTAGCCGACCAGGTCGGCCGCCGACTGGGCGCGGCTGATGACGTCGGGGTCGAACTGGCGCTCCGAGGCGCCGAGGCCGGCGAGCCATTCCCAGCGGAGCGAGCCGCGGAACTCCTCGAACATGGCGTCGGCGCTGATGACGGTGGGCTTCATGCGTTCAGGGCAAGGCGCTCATCGGCGCCGCGTGGGAGGGCCGGCCAGAATACCAAGGAACCGGCCCGGCGGACCGGCGCGGCTCACGCGACCTGCGTCGACTGCCAGCCGGCGATGAGGCCGTGCAGCTCGGCCGCATCGGTGCTCGACTTGATCCGCTCGCGCAGCGAGGCATCGCTGAGCAGTTCGGCGATCTCGGAGAGGATCTCGAGGTGCTTCTGGGTCGCGGCCTCGGGCACCAGCAGGAAGATCAGCAGGCCGACGGGCTGCTCGTCGGGGGCGTCGAAACCGATGGGATTGGCCAGCTGAAACACCGCGGCCATGGGCGCCTTGAGGCCCTTGATGCGCCCGTGCGGGATCGCGACGCCATGCCCCAGGCCCGTGGAACCAAGGCGTTCACGCGCAAAGAGGCTGTCGGTGATGAGCGCGCGGCCCAGGCCATGGAGGCCCTCGAACAGCAAGCCGGCTTCCTCGAAAGCACGTTTCTTGCTGGTGGCGTCAACGCTCACGAGCACTTGAGCGGGCGGCAGGATGGACGCGAGTCGGTTCATGGTGGGAGCGGGGGCGATTATGCACCCGCTCGGTGAAAACCCCCAGTCCCCCTGGTTACTTTCTTCCTACAAATTGCGGAAAGCCGACGCCGATTGTGTAAAGAATTCTTCCGGCGGGCAGCAAAAAGCCGCCCGGAGGCGGCTTTGGCAGCACGGGCCGCAGCCCGTTGCACGGGGCTACATCAGGCGCTTGGGCGCGGCGTGGTGGTGGTCCTGCAGCCGGTCCTTGTGGCGCACGACCTGGCGATCGAGCTTGTCGACCAGTTCATCGACCGCCGCGTAGAGATCAGCATGGCTCGACTCCGCGAACATGTCATTGCCCTTGACGTGAATGTTGCATTCCGCCCGTTGGCGGCGTTCCTTTTCCTTCTGCTTTTCCACCGTGAGGATCACCTTCACATCGACCACCTGGTCGAAGTGGCGCGTGATCCGGTCCAGCTTGCTGGTGACGTAGGTGCGCAAGGCAGGCGTGACGTCGAGGTGATGACCGCTGATCGTCAAATTCATGAAAGACCTCCTGAGAATTGACGGTTGGGGAAATGGCCGCGCTACGGAATGAAGCGTGGCCGACGGAAATAAGTGGGGGGCGGGCCGGGGAAAGAAAGAAGGGGGGGCGGGTTGGCGTGGGAGGAAGCGAAGAGAAGGTCGATTCACTATGCCGAAGCTGTCACACCATTGCAATAGCAGAGTTGCCCGGGTGGCGCGCCGGCGCCGGCCGTGGCTCAATCTGCTATTGATCGAATAGCTGCCGCGCCCGCCGCTTCACCGGCAGGAGGTCGGGAGGCAGGATGTTTCGAACGGTGAGGGGCGCCCAGTGACCCCTGTGGACGAAGGGCCAAAAGCGCCGTCCGCGGCTCAGCGCCAGGCCGCCCGCATGCGATTGCGCAGGTCGATCACGGCCGCGGGCGGCGGCACCGCCGGCGGGCGTACCGGCGGCGGCGGCCAGGTCTGCTGCTCGAAGCCTTCGAGATCGCTGTCGGCGATGAAGCGCGTGCGGTTGGCATAGAGGTGCCGGTCGCCACGCACCGCCTGCTGGGTGACGTAGAAGCGCTGCGGCACCAGCAGGTGCAGATGGTCGCGGGCCCGGGTCATGGCGACGTAGAGCAGCCGCCGTTCCTCTTCGAGTTCGTGCGCGCCCTGGGCCACGTCGGCCGGCATGCAGCCGTCGACGACGTTGAGCACGTGCACCGAATTCCACTCCTGGCCCTTGGCCGAATGGATGGTCGAGAGGATCAGGTAGTCCTCGTCGAGCAGCGGCGGCCCGGGGCGGTCGCTGGTGGCCTCGGGCGGATCGAGCGTGAGCTCGGTCAGGAAGCGTTCGCGCGAGCCGTAGCCCGCCGCCAGCCGCGCGAGCTGCTCGATGTCGGCGCGGCGCACGCCGGACGGGTCGTCGTAGAGGCGCTCGAGGTGCGGCAGGTACCAGCGCGCCGCCAGGTCCACGTCGGCGGGCCACGAAAGGGACGGATCGCGCAGCGCCGCATAGGCCTCGGCGAACACGGCCCATTCGGTGCGCGCCGCGGCCGGCGGCACGAAGCCGCGCACCACGGCGGCCGGATCGGCCGCACCGTCCATCGCGTCGAGCAGCCGGGCGCCGGTGGCGGGCCCGATGCCCGGGATGAGCTGCGTCACGCGGAATCCCGCCATGCGCCCGCGCGGGTTCTCGGCGAAGCGCAGCACCGCCAGCAGGTCCTTCACGTGAGAGGCCTCGAGGAACTTGAGGCCGCCGTACTTCACGAACGGGATGTTGCGTCGCGCGAGTTCGAGCTCGAGCGCCGCGCTGTGCGTGGAGGTGCGGAACAGCACCGCCTGCGACTTCAGCGCGAGCCCGCCCTCGCGGTGCTCGAGCACCTTGTCGGCCACCCACACGGCCTGCTGCGCCTCGTCGGGCACCAGCACGAGCTGCGGCCGCCCGGCCGAGGGCTTGTCGGTCCAGAGCGTCTTGGCGTGCCGCTCGGCGGCCTGCGCGATGACGCGGTTCGACACGTCGAGGATCGGCTGGGTCGAGCGGTAGTTGCGCTCCAGCGTGACCACGCGCGCGGCCTGCGAGAACTGCGACGGGAAATCGAGGATGTTGCGCACCGTGGCGCCGCGGAACGAATAGATCGACTGCGCGTCGTCGCCCACCACGGTCACGCCGCGCCCGTCGGGCTTGAGCGCCAGCAGGATCGAGGCCTGCAGCAGGTTGGTGTCCTGGTACTCGTCGACCAGCACATGGTCGAAGCGCGCGCCGACGAGCGCCGCGAGCGAGGGCTCGGCCACCATCCCGGCCCAGTAGAGCAGCAGGTCGTCGTAGTCGAGCACGTTCTGCTGCTGCTTGGCCTCGACGTAGGCGCCGAACAGGCGCTTGAGCTCGGCTTCCCACTCGGCGCACCAGGGAAAGGCCTCGGCGAGCACGCGCTCGATCGGCGCGCGCGTGTTGACGCAGCGCGAGTAGATCGACAGGCAGGTGCCCTTGCGCGGGAAGCGGTTCACGGTCGACGACAGGCCGAGCTCGTGGCGCACCAGGCCCATCAGGTCCTCGGCATCGCCGCGGTCGTGGATCGTGAAATGATCGTCGAGGCCGATGTGCGTCGCGTATTCGCGCAGCAGCCGCGCGCCGATGCCGTGGAAGGTGCCGGCCCAGGGCAGCGCGGGCGGCTTTTCGGTGCGCAGGCCGAGCACGCGCGCCAGCACCTGCCCGGCGCGCCGCTCCATTTCCTGTGCCGCGCGGCGCGAGAAGGTCAGCAGCAGCAGGCGCTGCGGATCGACGCCGTCGGCGATCAGCCGCGCCACCCGGTGCGCGAGCGTGCTGGTCTTGCCCGACCCCGCGCCGGCAATCACCAGCAGCGGGCGCTCGTCGCCCCCCGTGACGGCGCCGACGCCGTGCTCCACCGCGGCGCGCTGCGCGTCGTTGAGGGCCGACAAGGCGGCGGCGAGGCGCTCGGCCTGGGTGGCGCCGGCGGCGGGAAGGACGGGAAGCGCAGCGGTCTGCATGGGCGCCACTTTACTGTATGTCCATCCAGATCGAGCGCAGCGTGACACATGGCCGATGACATAATCGCGGCCTTGCCGCAACACGGACCGCACCATGGAAACCGCACCGTCTCCGCGGCTTTCAACGCCCGCCTCCTGACGCCTGTGAAGCGCCGGGCCGGGAATTGAAAGCGCCCCTTCCCCCGCCCCAACGCCACAGCCATTTCAAGGGAGTGAGCCCATGCTCAACATATTCACGCTTGCCAACGGCCGACTGGTCCAGGAAGAGATCGAGGCGCTCGAGGAGCTGTCGCAGTTCCAGCCCATCTGGGTCGACCTCGAATCCCCTTCGCTCGAGGAGAAACGCTGGATCAAGCAGTATTACGGCCTCTCGATCCCCGAAGACGCGATGGACGAGGACATCGAGGAATCGGCGCGCTTCTACGAGGAAGACAACGGCGAACTGCACATCCGCTCCGACTTCCTGATCGACGACGACGAGGACCCGCGCTCGGTGCGCGTGGCGTTCATCCTGAACCAGCACAACACCGAGTTGCGCAGCCGCGGCGTGCTGTTCTCGATCCACGACGAGGACGTGCCGGTGTTCCGCCTGCTGCGCATGCGCGCACGCCGGGCGCCGGGCCTGATCGAGGACGCGAAGGAAGTGCTGCTCAAGCTCTTCGACGCCGACGCCGAATACTCGGCCGACACGCTCGAGAACATCTACGACGAACTCGAGATCGCGAGCAAGAAGGTGCTCGAAGGCAACGTGAGCGACGAGCTCGCGGGCGAGGTGCTGGCCGCCATCGCGCGCCAGGAAGACTTGAACGGGCGCATCCGCCGCAACGTGATGGACACGCGGCGCGCGGTGAGCTTCCTGATGCGCAGCCGCATGCTCAACGCCGAGCAGTTCGAGGAAGCGCGGCAGATCATGCGGGACATCGAATCGCTCGACAACCACACGGCGTTCCTGTTCGACAAGATCAACTTCCTGATGGACGCGACGGTCGGTTTCATCAACATCAACCAGAACAAGACCATCAAGACCTTCTCGGTGGCCAGCGTGGCGCTGCTGCCGCCCACGCTGATCGCGAGCGTCTACGGCATGAACTTCAAGTTCATGCCCGAGCTCGACTGGGCGCTGGGCTATCCCTACGCGATCGCGCTGATGGCCGCGAGCGCGCTAGGGCCGATGTGGTACTTCCGCCGCCGCGGCTGGCTCAAGTAGCCGCGGGCGGCGCCGCCAGCCAGGCGTCCACCAAAGCCAGGCTGTAGCGGCTCGCCACCTCGGCGACGAAGCGCGCGAAGTCGGCGTGCGCCGTATCGTCGGCGCGGTCGGAAATGGTGCGCACGGCGGCAAACGGCACGCCGTAGTCGTGGCACACCTGGGCCATGGCGGCGCCTTCCATTTCCACCGCCAGCGCATCGGGCAGGTCGCGCCGCAGCTGAGGGTGCCGGGCGAGCTGGTCACGCTGCCGG
>CAMLCW010000335.1 GCA_946478645.1 uncultured Variovorax sp. | reverse complement strand
ACAACGACACCTCCTACACGCGCGCCGCAACGCCCTGCCGGCGCAGCACCTCCTCCGCATCGAGCCCGACGAGATCGCGGTAGACCGAGGGGGCGGTCGCGCCTTCGGTGCTGATCAGCAGCACCCTCGAGCGTGCATCGAGTCCCACCTCGGCCCGGAATTCGTCCGACAGCGCGAGCACGCGCAGTGCCGCAACCCCCGCCGCGCCCGATTCACCGCTCACGATCGGGATGTCCTGCGCCGAGCCCCATGCCAGCAGCCGCATCGCTTCGACCGCATCGCCGTCTTCGATGGTGAGAAAGGCATCGACCGAGGGTTCGAGAAAACGCCAGGCCAGCGGCGAGGTCTCGCCACACGCGAGGCCGGCCATCACCGAGTCGACGCTGCCGGTGGCATGCGATGCACGGCCTGCGATGGCGCTCTGCATCAGGCAGTCGGCCTGACGCGGTTCGGCAACGACGAGGGTCGGCCGCGCCGGGCCGTACTGCTCCCACAGGTAGCTCGCCACGCCCGCGGCCAGTCCGCCGACGCCGCCCTGCAGGATCACGTGCGTGAACATCGGCTCACCCGCCTGCTGCGCCATCACTTCGTCGGCCAGGACGCCGTAGCCCTGCATCACGTCGCGCGGAATGTCCTCGTAGCCGGCATAGGAGGTGTCGGAAACCACCTGCCAGCCGTGCGCCTGCGCGAGCGCGGCCGCGTGTGCGACCGAAGCGTCGTAGTTGCCCTCGATGCGCACGATCTCCGCGCCGAAGGCCGCGATGGCGGCTTCGCGCTCCATGCTCACATGCCGGTGCAGCACGATCACGCAGCGCACGCCGATGCGCTGCGCCGCGGCCGCGAGCGCGCGCCCGTGATTGCCGTCGGTGGCGCTGGTGACGACCAGCGACTTCAGCTCTGCCGCATGCGCGCCGCCCAGCACGGCCACCGGATCCCATGCGGGTTGGGCCCGCAGCACCAGCCGCACGAGCGCGGCCGGTGCCCCGAGCGCCTTGAAGCTGCCGAGTGCCGAACGCTTCGACTCGTCCTTCACGACGATGCGCGCGACGCCGAGCGCCTTCGCCATGTCGGGCAGCGGCCAGAGCGGCGTGGCGCCGGGCGCGAGCATCGGCCAGCGCGACAGCCAGGCGCGCGTGCGTTTTGCCTCGGCGATATTGAGGATGGCGCGAAGCTCGCCGGGATAGGCACCGCGGATGGCGTTCTTGTTGATGACCAGCATGGAAAAGAGAAAGAGAAAAAGTTGTCCCGTCGCTCAGCGCGGAAGCCGGAGCCGCACGATCTCCGCGAAATAGCGCGCGCCCGTCTCGAGCACCTCGTCGTTGAAGTCGTAGCTGCCGTTGTGCAGCGGCGTGCCGCCGGGCGCACCCTCGGCGCCGTTGCCCAGGAACACGAAGGCGCCGGGCACCACCTTCAGAAACGCGCCGAAGTCCTCGGAGATCATCATCGGCGCCACGTTCGCATCGACGTTCTCCGCCCCCACCACGGCCGTGGCCGCGGCCACCGCGACGGGCACGCATTCGGCCCAGTTCACGGTCGGGGCGAACTCGTGCGTGTAGCTGAAATCGCAGCCGGCACCGTGCATGCGGCAGATGGCCTCGCTGATCTCGCGCATGCGCGCGGCCAACATCTGCTGCACCCCGGGGTCGTAGCTGCGCGTGTCGCCCTTGATGACCACGTTCGACGGAATCGCGTTGCGGATGCCGTCGGTGATGAACTCGGTGCAGGAGACCACGGCCTGCGCGCCCGGGTCGAGCGTGCGCGAGACGACGGTCTGCAGCGCCAGCACGATCTGCGCGTCGATGACGATCGGATCGATCCCCATGTGCGGCCGCGCGGCATGCGTGCCGCGGCCCTTCACGTGGATGACGAAGTTGTCCTCGCTCGCCATGAGGCCGCCCGTGCGCGTGGCGAAGGTGCCCGCGCGCATGCCGGGCATGTTGTGCAGGCCGTAGATCTCGTCGACCGGAAAGCGCACAAACAGGCCGTCGTCCATCATGGCTTTGGCGCCGCGGCCATGCTCCTCGGCCGGCTGGAAGATGAAGCGCACGGTGCCGTCGAAGTCTTGTCGCTCACGCAGCAGCCGCGCCGCGCCGAGCACGATCGACATGTGGCCGTCATGGCCGCAGGCGTGCATCTTGCCGGGCGTGGCCGAGGCGTAGGCGCGGTCGGCCGGCACTTCGGTGATGTTCAGTGCGTCCATCTCTGCGCGCAGCCCGATCACGCCCTGGCCGCTGCCGACCTTGAGGTTCGCCACCAGGCCGGTGCCGCCGATGCCGGTGTGCACCTCGAGGCCGAGCGCCTTCAGCACGCTGGCGACGAAGGCCGAGGTCTTCGCCTCTTCGAAGCCGGTCTCGGGCATCGCGTGCAGCCGGCGGCGCCAGCCCGCAAGCTGGTCGCCGAGGGGTTGGTCGGGAAACTTCATGGGGCAATGTTATTGACATCGCAACGAGACGGGCGCGCAAAATCGCGCCTTTCGACGCAACGTCTTTGCATCAGCAGCCGCCCATGACTTCGCTCGACGCACTCGACCTCCGTTTGCTGGAACTGATCCAGGCCGACAGCCGCATGCCGCAAAGCGAACTCGGCGAACGGGTCCATCTCTCGACGGCGGCCGTCAACCGGCGGCTCAAACGCCTGCGCGACGACGGTGTGATCCAGCGCTACGGCGCCACGCTGGCGCCCGCTGCGCTCGGCCATCCGCTGACCATCGTGGCCGAGGTGGAGGCAGAGAGCGAGCGCATCGACCTGCTCGACGCAATGAAGCAGAGCTTTCGCGATTGCCCGCAGGTCCAGCAGTGCTACTACGTGACCGGCGAATGGGACTTCATCCTGGTGCTGGTGGTGAAGGACATGGCGCAGTACACCGCGCTGAGCCGGCAGCTTTTCTTCCAGAGCAACAACGTCCGGCGCTTTCGCACGCTGGTGACGATGGACCCGGTGAAGGTCAGCCTGGACGTGCCGATCAGGCCGGTGGTTTGACCACGCAGTTCAACCCGCTTCGGAGATCCCGAGCTCCGAGCACACGCGCGCGACCAGCGTCTTGAGCGCAGCCACCTCGGCTTCGAGCCGGGCCACGTTGGCCCTGAGCGCGGCCACTTCGCCGAGTGAATCGTCGCGCGCGGCGCGCGGCGCATCGGAGGGACCCGCCGCGTCCTCGGCGGGCGCGCCGCTCAGCAGATGGGCCCAGCGGCTTTCGCGCGCGCCCGGCAGGCGCGCGAGCTTGGTCACGAGCGCGCCGGCCGGCCGCTCGGCCATCTCGTCGAGAAAACCCTCGACCGAGGAAATGTCGGCGAAGTTGTGCATGCGGTCGCAGGCGATGCGCAGTTCGCCTGGTGTCTGCGGGCCACGCAGCATCAGCACGGTCAAAAGCGCCACCGACTGCGACGGGATGCGCAGCACGCGGTCGATGTTGTGCTCGTAGCGGAAGGCCCGTCCGCCGCTGGTCTCGGCCACCAGGCTGTAGCCCTTGAGGCTGTCGAGCGCGGCCTGCACCTGCGCCTCGCTGAGTTCGAGCACCGGATTGCGGCTGGTCTTCTGGTTGCAGCCCGAGATCAGCGAATTGAGCGTGAGCGGATAGCTGTCGGGCACGGTGCGCTGCTTTTCGGCCAGCACGCCGAGCACGCGGGTTTCGAGCAGCGACAGGACGGGCAGGGACGTCGAGGCGGACATGGCAGGCGCTTCCATGCGTCGCGTCAGCCGCCGTGGATGCGCGCGACCAGCGCCTTGGTGAAGGCCTCGGTGTTCGCGCTGCCGCCGAGGTCGCCGGTGCGCACCTTGTCGATGTTGAGCGTGTCGTCGATCGCCTTGCGCAGCCGCCCGGCGAGGTCGGTGCGCTTCACATGGTCGAGCATCAGCGCGGCCGCCAGCAGCAGCGCGGTCGGGTTGGCGATGCCCTTGCCCGCGATGTCGGGCGCCGAGCCGTGCACGGCCTCGAAGATCGCCGCGTCGGCGCCGATGTTCGCGCCGGGCGCCATGCCCAGGCCGCCGACCAGCCCCGCCACCAGGTCGGACAGGATGTCGCCGAACAGGTTGGTGGTCACCAGCATGTCGAACTGCCAGGGGTTCAGCACCAGCTTCATCGCGCAGGCGTCGACGATGATGGTGTCGAGCTCGAAGCGGCCCTTGTACTTGCGCTCGTAGAGGTCGAGCCCGGTCTCCAGGAACAGGCCGGTCAGCACCTTCATGATGTTGGCCTTGTGCACCAGCGTGACCTTCTTGCGGCCGGTGGCAATGGCGGTCTCGAACGCGTATTCGAGCAGCCGCAGGCAGCCCTGGCGCGTGTTGATGCCGGTGGCCATGCCCACGGCATGCGGGTCGCCGTCGATGCGCACGTAGTGCTCGTGGCCGATGTAGAGGCCCTCGAGGTTCTCGCGCACGACCATCAGGTCGACCTTGTCGAAGCGCCCGCCCGGAATGATGGTGCGCGCGGGTCGCAGGTTGGCATAGAGCTGAAATTCCTCCCGCAGCCGCACGTTCGACGAGCGGTAGCCGCCGCCCGAGGGCGTCTCCAGCGGGCCCTTCAGCGCCAGGCGGGTGCGGCGGATGCTGTCGAGCGTGGCCTGCGGCAGCGGATCGCCCGACGCCTTGACACCGCCGAGGCCGGCGATCTGGGTGTCCCAGGTGAAGGGTGCCTTCAGCGCGTCGAGCGCGGCGAGCGTGGCGTCGACGATTTCGGGGCCGATGCCATCGCCGGGGATCAGGGTTGCGGGAATGGGGGTGGAGGTCATCGGCGCGGTCTCGCTGTGTGTGTCGAACCCCCGAGCATACGTCGCGTGCGGGACAGCGCCGGGTGACCCCACGCCGCGGGCGCCGCCGGCCCGGCCCGGCGGCGCCCGCACGGCGGCGGCACCTAAAATGACGGGTTCCCTCCCGCCAGCCACTCCCGAAAGCGCCCTCCGATGTCCGCCCCGCGCAAGCTCTTCGTCACCACCGCCCTGCCCTACGCCAACGGCAAGTTCCATATCGGCCACATGATGGAATACATCCAGGCCGACATCTGGGTGCGGAACCAGCGAATGAACGGCGCCGAGGTCAACTTCGTCTGCGCCGACGACGCACACGGCGCGGCGATCACGATCGCGGCCGACAAGGCCGGCGTGACGCCGCAGGCCTTCGTGGCCGAGATCGCGGCCGGCCGCAAGCCCTACCTCGACGGCTACTTCATCTCGTTCGACAACTGGCATTCGACCGACGCGCCCGAGAACCACCAGCTCGCGCAGGACATCTACCGCGACCTGCGCAAGAACGGGTTCATCACCACCAAGAGCGTCGAGCAGTTCTACGACCCCGCCAAGGGCATGTTCCTGGCCGACCGCTTCATCAAGGGCGAATGCCCGAACTGCCACGCCAAGGACCAGTACGGCGACAACTGCGAAGTCTGCGGTGCCGTGTACGCGCCCACCGAGCTGATCAATCCCTACTCGGCGCTCTCGGGCGCCAGGCCCGAGCTGCGCAGCTCGGACCACTTCTTCTTCAAGCTGTCCGACCCGCGCTGCGAGGCCTACCTTAAGGAATGGACCGCCGCGCCCGGCCATGTCCAGTCCGAGGTGCAGAACAAGCTGCGCGAATGGCTCTACAAGGACGACGAGGGCAAGGGCGGCCTCGGCGACTGGGACATCAGCCGCGACGCGCCCTACTTCGGCATCGAGATCCCCGACGCCCCGGGCAAGTACTTCTACGTCTGGCTCGACGCGCCCGTGGGCTACCTGGCCTCGCTCAAGAACCTGCTCGA
>CAMLCW010000334.1 GCA_946478645.1 uncultured Variovorax sp. | reverse complement strand
GCGGCGTCACCGGCGGCGCGCTCATCATCGTGGGCGAGGACTACGGCGAGGGCTCGTCGATCATGCAGGAGCGCAGCCACGCCTTCGCGATGAAGTCGCAGATCTGGCTGCTCGATCCACGGCCCAACCTGCCGAGCATCGTCGACGCGGTGAAGACCGGCTTCGATCTTTCGGAGGCGAGCAACACGCCCGTGATGCTGCAGCTGCGCATCCGCGCCTGCCACGTGCATGGGCATTTCATTGCGGGCGACAACAAGCGCGCCAAGTTCACGCTCAAAGATGCGCTCGAGAACCCGCAGCGCGACGTCGGCCGCATCGTGCTGCCGCCCGCGAGCTTCGTGCACGAGCAGGAAAAAGTGAAAGACCGCTGGCCCGCCGCCGTGCGCTTCATCGAGGAGCGCAAGCTCAACGAGTTCTTCTCGGAAGACGCCGACGACATCGGCATCATCGTGCAGGGCGGCAGCTACAACACGCTGCTGCGCGCGCTGGAACGGCTCGGGCTGGCCGACGTCTACGGCAACACCGAGGTGCCGCTCTACGTGATGAACGTGGCCTATCCGGTCATCGAGAGCGAGGTCATCCGCTTCTGCGAGGGCAAGCGCGCCGTGCTCGTCGTCGAAGAGGGCCAGCCCAACTTCGTCGAGCAGAACCTCGCGACGATCCTGCGCCAGGCGGGCTCGGCCACCGTGCTGCACGGCAAGGACATGCTGCCCGTGGCCGGCGAGTACACCGCCGCGGAGCTGCTCAAGGGCGCACGCGCCTTCTGCGAGCGCTACGAGCGGCTGGCGCCGCTGCCGGTGCCCGCACCCGTGCGCAAGGTGATCCCGCTCAAGGAAGTGGCGGCCATCGGCGTCGATGCCGCACCCGAACCGGCGGCGCCGTCGAGCGCGCTGGCCGAGGTGGTGCATGCGCGCCCCCCGGGTTTCTGCACCGGCTGTCCCGAGCGGCCGATCTTCAGCGCGATGAAGCTGGTCGAGCGCGAGCTCGGTGCGCACCACGTGAGCGCCGACATCGGCTGCCACCTGTTCTCGATCCTGCCGCCCTTCAACATCGGCAACACCACCATGGGCTACGGCCTGGGCGGCGCCGGTGCGGCGGCACTCAACGCGCCGGCCGGCAAGCGCGCGATCTCGATGATGGGCGACGGCGGCTTCTGGCACAACGGCCTCACCAGCGGCGTGGCCAACGCGGTCTTCAACAAGAGCGACAACCTCACGATCATTGTCGACAACAACTACACCTCGGCCACGGGCGGGCAGGACATCCTTTCTTCGAACGCGGCCAACCGCTCGCGCAGCACCGGCCACGAGATCGAGCGCGCGGTGCGCGGCGTGGGCGTGGATTGGGTCAAGACGATGCGTCGCACCTACGACGTGGCGGGCATGCGCGACGCGCTGAAAGACGCGCTCACCACCACCAAGAAAGGGCCCAAGGTCCTGATCGCGCAGTCGGAATGCATGCTCAACAAGCAGCGCCGCGAGAAGCCGCTGGTGCGCAAGGCCATCGCCGACGGCCAGCGCATGGTGCGCGAGAAGTTCGGCGTCGATTCGGACACCTGCACCGGCGACCACTCGTGCATCCGCCTGTCGGGCTGCCCGTCGCTGTCGATCAAGCCCAACCCCGATCCGCTGCGCACCGACCCGGTCGCCACCGTGCTCGACAGCTGCGTGGGCTGCGGCGTGTGCGGCGAGGTCTCGCATGCCGCGGTGCTCTGCCCGTCGTTCTACAAGGCGCAGATCGTGAGCAACCCCACGCGCTGGGACCGGTTGCGCGATCGCATGCGCAGCGCGGTGATCGGCTGGCTGCAGCGCGGCGAAGCGCGCCGGCGCGAAACCTATGCCTTCTGAAACCGCGATGACGAACAACAAGCCGCAACCCATCAAGATAGCCATCCTTGCCATGGGCGGCGAGGGCGGCGGCGTGCTGGCCGACTGGATCGTCGACATGGGCGAGGCCAACGGCTACTACGCGCAGACCACGTCGGTGCCCGGCGTGGCGCAGCGCACCGGCGCCACCATCTACTACGTCGAGCTGTACCCGGCGGCGCAGGCCGAGACCGACGGCGGCCGCCCGGTGCTCGCGCTGATGCCGCTGCCCGGCGACGTCGACGTGGTGCTGGCCTCCGAACTCATGGAAGCCGGCCGCGCGGTGCAGCGCGGGCTGGTCACGGTCGACCGCACCACGCTCATCGCTTCCACGCACCGCGTGTTCTCGATCGCCGAGAAGAGCGCGCTCGGCGACGGCCGCGTCGACAGCGGCCAGCTGCTCGCGCATGCGGGCCAGGCGGCCAAGCGCTTCATCCGCTTCGACATGGCGCAGGCGGCCGAGGCCTCGGGCAGCGTGATCAGCGCCGTGCTCTTCGGTGCGCTCGCGGGATCGGGTGTGCTGCCTTTCAGCCGCGCCCAGTTCGAAGCCACCATCGAGCGCGGCGGCGTCGGCGTGAAGCCGAGCCTCAAGGCCTTCGGCGCGGCGTTCGCGCGCGCGCAGGGCGGCGACGACGGCGAGGCCGCGCCGCAGGCGCCGGTCGCCGCGCCCGCGCCGCAACCGCGCCATCCCGCGGTGCGCGCGCTCGTCGAGCGCGTGCAGCGGGAGTTTCCGGCCGACGCGCAAGATCTGCTGCTCGAAGGCGTGCGCCGCCTCATCGACTACCAGGACCCGGCGTACGCAGGGCTCTACCTCGACCGAATGGCCGCGGTGGCGGCGCTGCCCGGCGATGGATCGAACCGGCTGCTCCGCGAGACCGCGCGGCACCTCGCGCTGTGGATGTCGTACGAGGACACCGCACGCGTCGCCGCGCTCAAGACCCGCGCCACGCGCTTCGAGCGCGTGCGCGGCGAGGCGCGCGTGCAGCCCGGCCAGGTGCTTGCGATCAACGAGTACATGCATCCGCGGCTGCAGGAAATCTGCGAGACGCTGCCCGGCGGCCTCGGCCGCTGGCTCATGGCTTCCACGCTGCCGAAGAAGGTCGTCGAACGCTTCACCCAGCACGGCCGCGTGATCCGCACCAGCTCGCTGCGCGGCTACCTGATGCTGCGCACCGTGGCCGCCATGAAGCGTTGGCGCCTATCGACGATGCGCTATGCCGAGGAAAACCGCCGCATCGAGGAATGGCTCGCGCGCATCGCCGGCATCGCTGCGCGCAACCCCGAGCTGGCGGTCGAACTCGCGCAGTGCCAGCGACTCGTCAAGGGCTACAGCGACACGCACGAGCGCGGCATCCGCAACTACGACACCGTGATGCATGCCGTGGAGCGCGCGGGCACAACGCTCGCGCCGGCCACGCTGCGCGAATGGCGCGATGCGGCGCTCGCCGACGAACACGGTCACAAGCTGCAGGCCGCCCTGGCCCGGCATGCGCTGGCCTGAACCGACGACGACGAACCCACCATGAACGCAGCACCCACCGCCACGCTCCAGCTTCGCGTCGCCGAAGCGCGCGAACTCAATCCGCTGATCCGCCTGCTGCGCCTCTGCGCCGACGACGGCCGCGCCTTGCCCGGCTTTGCGGCCGGCGCGCACATTCGCGTGCAGGTGTCGCTCGCCGACGGCAAGTCCGACTGGCGCCACTATTCGCTCATCAACTTCGACACCGCGCGCAATGCCACGAATGCGCCGGCCGACTACGTGATCGCCGTCCGCAAGGAAGCTGAAGGCCGCGGCGGATCGCGCTTCATGCACGAGCAGCTGAAGCAGGGCGACATGCTCGCCGTCGAGGCGCCGAAGAACGACTTTCCGCTGCACACCGGCCCTGGCGGCACGGTGCTGGTGGCCGGCGGCATCGGCGTGACGCCGCTCGCGAGCATGGCGGCGCGCCGCCGCGCCGAGGGCGCGCCCGTGCGCCTGCACTATGCCGGGCGCAGCCGCGACCTGATGGCCTTCCTGCCCGAGCTGCAGGCGCTGCTCGGCGACGACCTGCGCGTGCATGCCGACGCCGAGGCCGGCATGCCGCTCGACATCGACGCGCTGCTCGACGGCGTGCCCGCCGGCGACCGCCTCTACGTCTGCGGCCCCAAGGTCATGCTCGACGCGGTGCTCGCGCGCACCCAGGCGCGCGGCTGGGAGCACGACCGCGTGCACTTCGAACTCTTCACCGAGCCGGTCGCCGAGGAAGGCGACCAGCCGTTCGAGGTCGAGCTCGCGCAGTCGGGCCAGCGCTTCACGGTGCCGGCCGACCAGAGCATCCTCGACTGCCTGATCGAGAACGGCTGCGACCCGATGTTCGACTGCAAGCGCGGCGAATGCGGCGTCTGCGCCGTGCCCGTGCTCGAGGGCGAGATCGACCACCGCGACTACGTGCTCACGGCCCGCGAGAAGGCCGAGGGCAACGTCATGCAGATCTGCATCTCGCGCGCGAAAGGTGCGCGCTTGGTGCTCGACATGTGAACGACAAGGAGCCGCCCCGATGACCTCCTACCGCGACGACCCCGATGCGATCCGCGCGCTGGTCAAGCCCGACCGCGTGCACCGCGACCTGTACATCAACCAGGAACTGTTCGAGCTCGAGCAGGAGCACTTCTTCGCCAACACCTGGAACTACGTCGGCCACGAGAGCCAGCTGCCCAAGCCCGGCGACTGGATCACCAACGAGATCGCGGGCCGGCCGCTGATCGTGGTGCGCCATTCCGACGGCAGCGTGCGCGTGGTGATGAACCGCTGCGCCCACAAGGGCTCGCGCCTCGTGAACGGGCCCTGCGGCAACACGGGCAAGTTCTTCCGCTGCCCGTATCACGCCTGGACCTTCAAGACCGACGGCTCGCCGCTCGCGATTCCGCTCAAGACGGGCTACGAGCACACGCAGCTGCACGAATGCGAATCGGGCAAGGGCCTCACGCCCGTGAAGCACGTGCGCAGCCACCGCGGCTTCATCTTCGTGAAGATCAACGACGCGGGGCCGGACTTCGAAGAATACTTCGGCGATTCGCTGAGCTCCATTGACAACATGGCCGACCGCTCGCCCGAAGGCGAGCTCGAGATCGCGGGCGGCTGCCTGCGCTTCATGCACCAGTGCAACTGGAAGATGTTCGTCGAGAACCTCAACGACACCATGCATCCGATGGTGGCGCACGAGTCGTCGGCCGGCACCGCCAAGCGCATGTGGGCCGACAAGCCCGAGGACGAGCCCAAGCCCATGGCGGTGGAGCAGTTCGTGCCCTTCATGTCCGACTACAAGTTCTTCGAGGACATGGGCATCCGCACCTATGACCACGGCCACAGCTTCACCGGCGTGCACTTCAGCATCCACAGCAAGTACAAGGCCATCCCCGATTACGACAACGCCATGAAGGCGCGCTACGGCGAGGAGAAGACCGCGCAGATCCTGGGCATGGCACGGCACAACACCGTGTACTACCCGAACCTCACGATCAAGGGCGCGATCCAGGCGATCCGCGTGGTCAAGCCGATCTCGGCCGACAGGACGCTGGTCGAGAGCTGGACCTTCCGCCTCAAGGGCGCGCCGCCCGAGCTGCTGCAGCGCACCACCATGTACAACCGTCTCATCAATTCGCCGTTCTCGGTCGTCGGCCATGACGACCTGCAGGCCTACCGCGGCATGCAGGCCGGGCTGCACGCGAGCGGCAACGAATGGGTGAGCCTGCACCGCGACTACGACCCGGCCGAACTCGAAGGCGGAGAGATCACCACCGGCGGCACCAACGAGCTGCCGATGCGCAACCAGTACCGCAGCTGGGTTCAACGCATGACGGAGACGATGTGATGGCGCTCCCGCAGTCCACCACGTTCAGCGCGCCAGGCTCCTTCCCCCTCTGGGGGAAGGCTGGGATGGGG
>CAMLCW010000333.1 GCA_946478645.1 uncultured Variovorax sp. | reverse complement strand
GTGCACTACAAGACCACGGGCGATGCACTGGGCGGCCTGTTCAGCGGCGACGTCTCGGCGGCCTTCGCGAGCGTGGGCCTGTCGGCGGCCAACGTGAAGGCGGGCAAGCTGGTGGCGCTCGCCTCGAGCGGCGAAACGCGCAGCCCGACCTTGCCCGACGTGCCGACCTTCCGCGAGCAAGGCTACCCGCAACTGGCCTTCAATTCCTGGTTCGGCATCGTGGTGCCGGCCAGAACCCCGCCCGACATCGTCGCGCGGCTCGAGGCCGACATCCGGAAGGCCGTGCAGTCGGCCGACGGCAAGGCCAAGCTGGAGGAAGCGGGCTTCGGCGTGACGGGCACCACCGCGCAGGAATTCAGCCGCCTGATCGCCGCCGACACGGTGCGCTGGGGCAAGGCGGTGGCGGCGACGGGGTTCAAGGCGGATTGAGGCGGCGGATTGGAGCCTCGTCTTCCTCAATCCTCGGCGATGCGCTTGTACACCGCCTGGAGCCAGCCGAGGTTCGAGAACTCCGCGGCCACGGTGTCGCGGCGGAACGAACTGCTGTCGAAGCGCGAATAGCCGGTCATCGGGTTGTCGATGGCCGGGCGGACCGGCACGACATAGGTGCGAACCCTTCCGTCGAAGCTGTAGCGCTCGTTGTTGCGCGGAAGCGGCTTCAGCACCGAGTCCTCCGCCAAGGTGCTGGCGAGATGCTGGCGGATGATTTCCGCGCTGACGCCGTCAGGCGTGCCTGCCGGTTCGCTGGCGAGCTCGCTCGCGCTCACCGAAGCCGCGGCGGACAGCAGCGAACCGACGCAGAGGGCGAGCGCCGTGCGGCCGAACTGGAAACTCAGATCCATCGGGAACTCCTTTGCCTGGATGGCACTGCGGAAGCGGAGGTTATAGCCGATCCGGGATCAGCCCCGCGGCCTTCGCGCCGCGGCCATCGCGGAACGTCTCGAGGCTTCGTCGGGCGAGATCTCCACCCCGGCTGTCTTGAGACCGGCTTGTTCGCCTCGCCGTCGCGGCAGGGCCGTGCGACCTACCAGCGATGCGAGTAGCTCACCTTCAGCACCGCACCCGCCGCCGGCAGCCGGCTCGTGTTGTTGCTGTTGCGCAGGAGCTGGCTGTACAGCGGGAAGTAGCGGCGGTTGAACAGGTTCTCCACACCGATCACGAGATTGTTCTTTTCGTCGATCTTGAAGCGGCTGACGAGGTCGACCGTGGTGTACCCGCTGGTCTCGCGGCGCCCGAAACTGTTCACGCCGTCGAGCCGGTAGTCCTTCGAGCCGTATGAAACGGCCTGCAGCCGGTGGCTCCAGCGGGCGCGGGGCTTGTACTCGACGTACGCGGTCAGCTTGAGCGGCGGGATGCGATAGCCCCACATGTCCTGGTAGCGCGTGCCGCCTTGCGGCAGCTCGCGGCCCTTCATCCAGGTGAAGGAGCTGCCCGCGGCCCAGCGGTCGCTGCTGCCGACGTAGTCGATGGCGCCCTCGATGCCGTGAATGCGCTCCCGGGTGCGCGTCATGACCAGACCGTTGAACGAGCTCTGCACCGCACCCAGCGCCGATTGCGAATGGAACACGCTCAGGTTGGCCACGGCGTTGTCGAAACGCCCGCGCCAGCCCAGCTCCACCGTGTCGGTCTTCACCGGCTGCAGGTTGGAGCCGCGCAGATTGAAGCTGGGCGTTGCGTTGCGCACCTGCAGGCCGATGTCGGGCAGCTCGAAGCCCTGGCTGTACGAGGCATAGATGTCATGGCGCTTGCTCGGGTTGAACACCACGCCGGCGTTGTAGGTCCAGGCGCTGTAATCCACCGTGCCGCCCGCCACCTGGACAGGGTTGCGCGCGCGCAGCTGCGACAGCGGCCTGAAGCTGTCGAAGCGCGCGCTGGCCTTGTCGTAGCGTGCGCCGCCCTCCACCGACCACTGCGCGTCGAAGCGGTGCTGCAGCTGGCCGAAGATGCCCAGGCTGCGCGTGGTGATCGGCGGCATGAAGATCAGCGTGCCCATGCGCTGGAAGCTGAGCCCGCGGCTGCTGTCGTACAGCCTGGCGTCGAACACGTCCAGCGGCATGTCGGTGCGCTCCTGGTTGAAGTCCGCGCCCCAGGTGAGCTGCGTCTTCTTGTCGGCACCGAAGGCGTCTTGACCGTCAGCCGCCCGCCGTACACGTGCGAGTTCTGCATCACCTGGTCGACGCTCGAGCCACGCGCCACGACGCTGCGCGCGTCGAAGGGGGCGAATCGGGTGAAGAAGTCGCGGTAGTACAGCTGCGCGGCCAGCGTGCTGCCCGCGATGTCGCGGTTCGTGTAGTCCAGGCCGAGCAGGCTGTTGGTCACGCGGTTCTGCTGATCGAGCTGCAGGCCCTTGAGCGGGCGTGCCGCGACGCTGCCCGCGGGCAGCCTGGCAACGGACGGGTCGGAGGCGTAGTCGGTGTCCTGCTTCGCGTCGTAGTGGCTGGCCGACAGCTGCAGCCGCTGGTTGGCGTCGATGCGGTAGCCGATCTTGGCCGAGGCGTTGTAGATGTTCGAGTCGAACAGGTCGCCCTGGCTGGGCTCGGGCGCAATGCGGTCGCCGCGCGCGTCGTACGAGCCGCCGACGCGCCGCGCGCCCAGGCTCACCGAGTAGTCAAAGACCTCGCCGCCGCCCGAAATGTAGTGCTGCACCTCGCCACCCAGGCCGGCGCCGCCCGGGCGCGACAACGGCAGCACGCCGGTGACGGTGGTCTCGGCGCGCGCCTCGCCGCTGGGCTGGCGCGTGCGGATCGACACGATGCCGCCGGCCGCGCCGCTGCCATAGATGGCACTGCTGCCGCGCAGCACCTCGATCTGCTCGACGTCGGCGGGGTTGATGTTGGCGAGGTTGCGCGACGAATCGCGGTTGGTGTTGAGCGGAATGCCGTCGACCAGCACGAGCATGTTGCGCCCGCGCAGGGTCTGGCCGAAGTCGGTGATGGTATGGCTCGAATCGGCCATGCCGGGCACGACCTTGCTGAGCAGCGTCGCGACGCTGTCGGAGCCCTGGCGCAGGGTGTCGAGCTCTTCGCGCTCGAGCACGGTGACCTGCCGGGTCGGCGCCATGAGGTTGCTCTGCGTGCGCGCGGTGACGGTGACGGCCGGCAGCGCGTCGTCCGCCGACACGGATCCAAGTGCCGGCGCGGCGGCGACGGCGGCCGGCGCGGCATCCAGCGTGAAGTCGCCGCCGGCCAGCCGCCGCGCGCGCAGGCCGCTGCCTTCCAGCAGCCGGCCGAGTCCTTCTTCGGCCGAGAACTCGCCGGTCAGGCCGGGCGTGGTCAACCCGCGCGTGCGGGCCAGGTCGAAGCCGAGGTTGAAGCCGCCCTGCCCCGCGAAGCTCAGCAACGCCGGCCCGAGCGGACCGCCCGGCACGCGGTAGGCCTTGCGAGCCGGGGCCGCCACGGCGTCGGCCGCATGGGCCGGTCCCATCGCCAGCCCCACGGCGGCCAGGCCAAGGGCGCACAGCGCACTGCGCACGGCGCGCACGGCAAGGCGCTCGCGGTGCGTGGCGTCTCGGGAGAGGGAGAGAACGGAAGGCCGGTGGCTCATGGCGGATGTCCTTGTCGCATGTCTGGATGTGGATGGCGGGTGTGCTTTCAACCGACATGACAGGCGAGACGCGAAAACCGGACACGCCTCGACAGGATTTTTTTGAGGGGGCGGCGCGTGCCGCGCCGGCCTATCAGCGGGCCGTGACCGTCACCCAGTAGCGCGTGCGTGCGTCGACGCGCACGGGCAAGGTCTGCGCGAGCACGGCGAGCACGCGGTCGGTGTCTTCGAGCTGGAACGCGCCCGACACGCGCAGGTCGGCCACGGCCGGGTCGCAACGCAGCACGCCGCTGCGATAGCGCGCGATGTCGGACAGCACATCGGCCAGGCGCATGTCTTCGGCGTAGAGCACGCCCTGCGTCCAGGCCTCGGCGCCCGTCGACGCCGAGGTCACGGGACCGGCCGCGTCGGCGGTGAAGCGCATCTGCCGGCCGGCCGGAACGATCAGCGGCGTGCCGCTGGCGCGGGCCGGGCGCACCTCCACCGCACCGGCCAGCACCGTGAGGCGGCTGTGCCCTTCTTCGTCGATGCGCACGACGAAGCGCGTGCCCAGTGCGCGCAGCCGGCCTTGCGGCGTCTCGACCAGGAAGGGGCGCGGGGAGCCCGGGTTCGCATCGGGTGCGGTCTCGACGAGGATTTCGCCGCTTCGTTGTCGCACCAGCCGCTGCGTGGCGTCGAACGCCACGTCGATGGCCGTCGCGGTGTTGAGCACGGTGCGGCTGCGGTCGGGCAATTCGACCGTGCGCCGCTCGCCGGTCGCGGTGCGGTATTCGGCGCCCAGGGACGGCCATGGCACGGCGCGGTAGCCGACCCAGGCGGCGGCCGGCGCGGCCAGCAGCACCGCCACGGTGCGCAGCAGCGCGCGCCGGTTGGCCGCGCCGCGCCGCCGGTCGAGCACCGGCATGCCCACGGCCGGCGGCACCGCGCCGAACTTGCGGCTCAACTGTTCGGCGCTGTGCCACACCCGTTGATGCTCAGGGCTCTGGTCGCGCCACTGCGTCCAGCGCTGCGCGTCGGCTTCGGACAGCCGGCCCGCGTGCATGCGCGCGAGCCACTGCGCGGCCTCGTCCACCAGGCGCGGATCGACGGCGCCCTGCGCCTGTGCCGCGCTCACGGCGGCGTCGCCAGCATGAGCCGCAGGCACTGCGCGAAGCCTTGCGCCATGTAGCGCGTCACGGTGCGCACGCTGACGCCGAGCCGCGCGGCGATCTCTTCATAGGCCAGGCCTTCGAGCTGCGACAGCAGGAAGGCGGTGCGCGCCCGGGCCGGCAGTTCGTCGAGCAGCGCATCGAGTTCGTGCAGCGTCTCGAGCAGGATCGCGCGCTCCTCGACCGACGCCACCAGCGCGTCGGGCAACTGCGCGAGCGACGCCTGGTAGGCACGCTCCAGCGCCTGGCGTTCGTGGTGGTTGATCACGAGGCGCTTGGCCACCGTGGTCAGGTAGGCGCGCGGCTCGTGCAGGGTGGGAATGGCCCCGGCACGCAGGCCGGACCAGATGCGCAGAAAGGTGTCGTGGGCGATGTCCGCCGCATCGAAGCTGTTGCCCAATCGGCCGCGCAGCCAGCTGAAAAGCCAGCCATGGTGCGCGCGGTAGAGGGCGTGCGCCTGCTGGTGCGGGGTGGACTCGCCGACGACCATCGATGCCTCTTCTCGGAAGAAAAACTTTCGCACTCATTATAAATGCGAATACTTCTCAACAAACGCGAGCCGCCACGTCGCTCTGCGCCGCGTTGTGCGATGACGATGGGCATCGAGCTTCTTTGCAACAAAAAAGAAGGTGAGATGGACTACCAATTTCTTATAGAAATAAATCACCGACTCCAAGAAAAGCCTTCGGCACCGGAAAAAGTCCGCGCACAGGAAATGAATCTTTACTAAAGTTAAGAGCTTGAGATCAAAGACCATTTACCAACGCATTTGTATTAATTACGGCGCAATTAATGCTTTGCGTTGACGGCTGCCAACGCACGCGTGTCCAGCTGAAAACGGTTCATTTTGAACGGCTCCCCGTCGGGCCGATTACCTTCGGAGTCAACAACCATGGCGGTAAACATGTTCATGCGCGTGGAAGGCGCGAATGGCGAATGCAAGGTCAAGCAGCAGTACCGGGAGCGGACCGGCAGGGGTGCCGAGACCGTGCCAGCCTCGAACATCAGGGAAACCCGCGAAGGCTGAACGCGATGCCACCAGGCGCTGCACTTGCGCGCGTGCTGAGCGTGTCCTCGCCGTCCATGCCCACGCTGGGCGGCGAGC
>CAMLCW010000332.1 GCA_946478645.1 uncultured Variovorax sp. | reverse complement strand
GCAGCGCGACTGCCGCGGCAGCAACGGGCTGCTGTCCTTCGAACTCGACCCCGCCTGGGACGCCGCCGCCGCGCGGCGCTGGGTCGATGCGCTGGCGCTGTTCGGCATCGGCGCCTCGTGGGGCGGCTACGAAAGCATGGTGGGCTTGTACGACATGGCCCGCACCCGAGGCGCGGCCGACTGGGCCGGCCGCGGCCTCGTGATCCGCCTGCACATCGGGCTCGAAGACGTGCAGGACCTGCTGGCCGACCTGGCCAGCGCCTTCGAGCGCGCCTGACGCATCCATCAACAACGATCAAGGAGACAAAACAATGAACCGCTCACTTCCACTCAACCGCCGCAGCCTGCTGCTGTCCGCAGCCGCACTGGGCCTGCATCCGCTCGCCGGCGCCGCCGCGGACGACTATCCGTCGCGCAAGCCGGTGCGGCTGATCGTGCCCTTCTCCGCGGGCGGCAGCTCCGATGTCGTCGGCCGCACCATCGGCGACTGGATGGCCAAGGATCTCCAGCAGACCGTGCTGATCGAGAACAAGGCCGGCGCCGCCGGCGCGATCGGCAGCGACTACGTCGCCCGGGGCGAACCCGACGGCTACACGCTGCTGCTCGTGGACGCGCTGCACACCGTGAACCCGGTGTTCACGCGCAACATCCCCTTCGATCCCGTGAAGGACTTCACCGCCGTCGGCGGCATCGCCAAGACGCCGCTGTTCCTGGTGTGCCGGCCCGACTTCCCGGTCAAGTCGGTGGCCGAGATGGTCGCCTACGCGCACAAGCATCCCGGCAAGCTCAACATCGGCATCCCCGGCAACGGCAGCGTCGTGTTCGAGATGATCCGCCACCTGAGCAAGGCCAAGGTCACGGTGGTGCCGTACAAGGGCACCGCGCCGGCCCTGATCGACCTCGTGGCCGGCCAGATCGACCTGATGGTGATCTCCATCGCCTCGGGCGCAAGCTTCGTGAAGAACGGGCAGGTGCGCATGCTCGCGAACACCGCGCCGGCGCGCCATCCCGACTACCCCGACGTGCCGACCTTCGCCGAAGCGGGCCTGCCGGGCGTGGAGTACGAGCAGTGGTTCGGCATCCTCGGCCCCGCCGGCCTGCCTGCACCCGTGTCTGCGCGCATCAGCCGCGCGATCTCCTATGCGCTCGCGCAGCCGGCCATGCAGGAGCGCCTCAAGGCACTCTTGCTCGACCCCTACGAAGCCGACGCGAAGACCTTCGGCGACCGCGTCGCAGGCGATGCGCGCAAGTGGATGCAGCTCGCCAAGGACGCGAAGATCAAGCCGGTCGGCTGAGAAGCCGAACCGCAAGCGGCTGGCGCATTCCTTGCGTCCCGCCAGGACGGGGGCCTTGCAGCAGGCTCTATCATGCGTTGAAGCCGGCGGCACCCGCCGGCGCGCAAGCCACATCGTCCTGACGGGAGAACCATGTCCATCCACGCCGCGCTCCACCACGTCACGCATTACAGGTACGACCGGCCGGTGCAGCTGGGGCCGCAGGTGGTGCGCCTGCGCCCCGCGCCGCATTGCCGCAGCAATGTGGTCTCGTACTCGCTGCGCGTCGAACCCGCGGACCACTTCATCAACTGGATGCAGGACCCGTTCGCCAACTACCAGGCGCGGCTCGTGTTCCCCGAGAAGACGCGCGAGTTCAAGGTCACGGTCGACCTCGTGGTCGAGATGGCGGTCTACAACCCGTTCGACTTCTTCCTCGAGCCGCAGGCCGAGAACTTCCCGTTCAAGTACACGCCGTCACAGGCCGAGGAACTCGCGCCCTACCTCGTCACCGAGAAGCCCACGCCGCTGCTGCAGGCCTATCTCGACAAGGTCGACCGCAAGGAACAGCGCACCATCGACTTCCTGGTCGGCATCAACCAGCAGGTCCATCGCGAGGTCGACTACCTGATCCGCATGGAGCCCGGCGTCCAAACGCCCGAGGAGACGCTGGCCAACGGCTGCGGCTCGTGCCGCGATTCGGGCTGGCTGCTGGTGCAACTGCTGCGCCACTGCGGCCTGGCGGCGCGCTTCGTGTCGGGCTACCTGATCCAGCTCACGCCCGACGTGAAGGCGCTCGACGGCCCGAGCGGCACCACGGTCGACTTCACCGACCTGCACGCCTGGTGCGAGGTGTTCCTGCCGGGCGCGGGATGGATCGGCCTCGACGCGACCTCGGGCCTGCTGGCCGGCGAGGGCCACATCCCGCTCGCCTGCACGCCCACGCCGTCGAGCGCCGCGCCGATCGAGGGCGGTGTGGACGAATCCGAGGTCGAGTTCGGCCACGAGATGAAGGTCACGCGAATCCACGAATCGCCGCGCGTCACCAAGCCCTACACCGACGACCAGTGGAACGAGGTGCTCGCGCTCGGTGAGGCGGTCGATGCGCAACTGCAGGCCGGCGACGTGCGGCTCACGATGGGCGGCGAGCCGACCTACGTGGCCACGAGCGACCGCGATGCGCCCGAATGGAACACCGACGCGCTCGGCCCCACCAAGCGCGGCTATGCCACCGAGCTCGTGCACCGGCTGCGCGCCGAATACGGCCAAGGCGGCTTCCTGCATTTCGGCCAGGGCAAGTGGTACCCCGGCGAGCAGCTGCCGCGCTGGGCGCTGTCGATCTTCTGGCGCGCCGACGGCCAGCCGCTGTGGCACGACCCCGCGCTCTTCGCCGACGAGCGCGTGCCCACCCACTACACGGGCGACGACGCCGAGCGCTTTACCACGCTGCTCGCGCACAAGCTCGGCATCACCGGGCGCCACATCCTTCCGGGCTACGAGGACGTCTACTACTACCTCTGGCGTGAGCGCCGCCTGCCCGTGAACGTCGATCCCTTCGACTCGAAGCTCGACGACGAACTCGAACGTGTGCGCCTGCGCCGCGTGTTCACGCAGAAGCTCGACGCGGTCGTCGGCTACATGCTGCCGCTCGCACCCGCCAACGCCGACCGCGATGCGCCCGCACTCGAAGGCCCGGGCTGGCAGACCGGCCCCTGGTTCCTGCGCGACGACCGGCTCTACCTGATTCCGGGCGACTCGCCGATGGGCTACCGGTTGCCGCTCGACTCGCAGCCATGGGCCAGCAAGGGCGACCATCCCTACCTGGTCGAGCGCGATCCGAGCGCACCGCGCGCTGCGCTGCCGAGCGCGAGCGACTACCGCGCGCGCCATGCCGCGCCGGGTGCATCGGGGACCGACCGCGGCGCGGTGCCCTACGACTTCGGCGCGCCGTCCGCGGTGCCCGCCGCGCTGCGCATGCAATCGCCCGGTGACCCGGCGGCGGCGCACCAGCACGCCACCCGCGCGCCGCGCCGCGGCGAGTCGGCGCACTGGGTCACGCGCACCGCGCTGTGCGTCGAGGTGCGCGATCCGCGCCGCGCCAACGGCCCGGCCGCCGAGCGGCAAGGCAGCGCCTCGGGCGTGCTGTACGTCTTCATGCCGCCGCTCGCGCGGCTCGAGGACTACCTCGACCTCGTCGCGGCGGTCGAAGCCACCGCGCGCGAACTCGGCCTGCGCATCGTGATCGAGGGCTATCCGCCGCCGCGCGATCCGCGCCTGAAGATGCTGCAGGTCACGCCCGACCCCGGCGTGATCGAGGTCAACATCCATCCCGCGCACAACTGGAAGGAACTGGTCGCGCACACCGAGTTCCTCTACGACGCGGCGTTCGAGACGCGCCTGTCGGCCGAGAAGTTCATGACCGACGGGCGCCACACCGGCACCGGCGGCGGCAACCACGTCGTGCTGGGCGGCGCCACGCCCGCCGACAGCCCCTTCCTGCGCCGGCCCGAGCTGCTCGCGAGCCTGCTGCTCTACTGGCACAACCATCCGTCGCTGAGCTATCTGTTTTCGGGCATGTTCATCGGCCCCACCAGCCAGGCGCCGCGTGTCGACGAGGCGCGCAACGACCAGGTCTACGAGCTCGAGATCGCGCTCAAGGAAATCGCCGAGGCCCGCGCGCTGCATGGACAGCACATGCCGGCATGGCTGGTCGACCGGTCGCTGCGCAACATCCTGATCGACGTCAGCGGCAACACGCACCGCAGCGAGTTCTGCATCGACAAGCTCTACTCGCCCGATTCGAGCACCGGCCGGCTCGGGCTGCTCGAGCTGCGCGCCTTCGAGATGCCGCCGCATGCGCGCATGAGCATCGTGCAGCAGCTGCTGATCCGCGCGCTGGTGGCGCGCTTCTGGAACGAGCCCTACCAGGCGCCGGTCACGCGCTGGGGCACCGAGCTGCACGACCGCTTCCTGCTGCCGACTTTCGTGAAGATGGACTTCGACGACGTCATCGCCGAGCTGCGGCAGGCCGGCTTCGCCTTCGAGTCCGAATGGTTCGCGCCGCACTTCGAGTTCCGCTTCCCGCTCGTGGGCGAAGTCCAGGCGATGGGCGTGGCGCTGTCGCTGCGCAATGCGCTCGAACCCTGGCATGTGATGGGCGAAGAAGGCGCGGCCGGCGGCACGGTGCGGTATGTCGATTCGTCGCTCGAACGCATCGAGGTGCGCGTCACCGGGCTCAACGAAAGCCGCCACACCGTCACCGTCAACGGCAGGGTGCTGCCGCTGCAGCCCACCGGCACCGCCGGCGAGTTCGTGGCGGGCGTGCGCTACAAGGCGTGGAACCCGCCGTCGGCGCTGCATCCGACCATCGACGCGCATGCGCCCTTGACCTTCGACATCGTCGACACCTGGATGAAGCGCTCGCTCGGCGGCTGCCAGTATTTCGTCGCGCATCCGGGCGGGCGCAACTACGAGAGCTTTCCGGTCAACGCCTACGAGGCCGAGAGCCGCCGCCTCTCGCGCTTCACGCGCATGGGCCACACGCCGGGGCCGCTGCGCACGCCGCCAGCCACGATCGAGATCGCGGGGAGCCGCGAGTTTCCGTTTACGCTGGATTTGCGGCGCTGAATGCGGGAGCGGACTTCCGGACGCAGAAGGAAGACAAAAGCTACGCAGAAGTCGCAGAAGAATCCAAGAATATTTTTTTGTTTTCCCTTCCGCGACTTCTGCGAAACCTTTGCGTCCTCTGCGTCCGGAAGTCCGCTCCCGCCCCTCATGACGACAGTGTGACAATCCACACCCTGTGGAACCCCTGAACGAATCCCTGTTCGACGCGCCCGCGCTCGACCATCCGGTGGCGCTGGCGTCGGCGCTCGCGCCTGCGGCGCTGCCCGGCCACTTCGACGAGCTGCGCGGCACGGCCGCCGGAGCGGGCGAGAAGCCGCCGCTCTCGCCCGCGTGGAGCGCCTTCTTCGAGCAGCTCGGCCCCGAGGGCTTTGCCGACCTGCCGCGGCGCGCGGTGAGCCTGGCACGGCAGATCCGGGACAACGGCGTCACCTACAACGTCTACGCCGATGCCGACGGGCCGCAGCGGCCCTGGTCGCTCGACCTGTTCCCGCTGATCGTCTCGCCCGAGAGCTGGCGCCAAATCGAGGCCGGCGTGCTGCAGCGCATGCGCGTGCTCGACCGCGTGATGGCCGACGTCTACGGGCCGCAGCAGCTGCTGGCCGAGGGTCTGCTGCCCGATGCGCTGGTGCGCGGCCATCCGGGCTACCTGCGCCCGATGCACGGCGTGAAACCGCCGGGCGACACCTGGCTGCACATCGCGGCCTTCGACCTCGCACGGGGGCCCGACGGCAACTGGTGGGTGGTGTCGCAGCGCACGCAGGCGCCGTCGGGCCTGGGCTACCTGCTCGAGAACCGGCTCGCGATCACACGGCAGTTTCCGCAGGCCTTCGAGGCGCTGCACGTGCAGCGCCTGGCCTCCCCCTACAGCGCGATGATGGGCGGGCTGCAGCGCATGTGCCCCGCCG